>JBOFGM010000273.1:0-1312 GCA_051649105.1 Iodobacter sp.
CAATGATTGCGATTTTCATAATGTAAGTTCCTGAGTCAAGTTAATGTGTATGAGTGGATTAATGCTGTGCCACGAAATCAATTAAAGCCTGTGCATCTTTATAGAGCAGCGAGCTGGGAACCACGCTCAATTGCTGATCTTTTTGCAGCAGCAGGGTGGGTACACCGCGCAGGCCATGGTCTGTCATCAGCTGCTGTGCGTTGCGGGTTGTGGTATGCAGCTCGTCCGGCCAGCCAGCAGCAAAATCTTGTATTAATTGATCGCGATCGATGCCAAAGGCGGTGGCCAGATCGGCCAGGCCATCGCGGGTTTGCTGGCCGCCGACATAGCGCAGTTGCTGTACGCGGTGTAAAACATCCAGGCTTTGCTCCGGCACCTGCCGGCTGATCAGGTAATACGCCAGTGTGGCGTCGCTGGAGTCAAACGGGGCCGACAAATCGCCCAGAATCTGGTCTTTATATTGCTGGCTGAATACTTGGCCTGTCATCTGGCCGATACGCTGATCGTTGCTCCAGAAGTATTGCGCCATCCCTGCATCCATGGCTTGCGGCTGGGCGAACAGGCCGGTAGGGTGAAGTTGCCATGCCAGCGGGCTTTGTTGTTTTAAAGCGGCAAGGGCCGGGGCTGCGCCATAACACCAGCCGCAAAGCGGATCAAATAAGAGATGAAGCATTGTGTGCGTCCTGAAGAATTAGTCGCTATCTTGCCTGTCTGGATTGATTAGATAAATAAGCTAATGCAGAATTGAATGTTTACAAAAACGGAACAATGCCAATGTCAGATCTGAATCGCCTGGTCACCTTTGTGGCGGTGGTGGAATCCGGTGGCTTTACCGCCGCAGGCGAGCTGCTGGGAATGGCCAAGTCGCTGGTCAGCCAGCAGATCACCAAACTGGAATCCCAGCTTGGCGTGGCCTTGCTGACGCGCAGCACCCGTAAGGTGATGCTGACGGAAATTGGCGCGCAGCTTTATGGCGATATTGCGCCGCTGCTTCTTGCCACGCAGGAGGCTCTGGACCGGCTGGGGCAGGTCAAGGCTTCGGGTTTGCTTCGGATTACGGTGCCGGTGGATTATGCAGGGGCAGTGCTGGCCCCCTTGCTGGCCGAGTTTGCAGCCTTGCATCCGCAGCTGGATATTGAATTACTGGCTACCGATGAGGTGCTGGATTTATTAGAAGAGCGGATTGATGTGGCTTTCCGGCTGGGGCGGCTGCAGGATTCTGCCCTGCATGCCATTAAGCTGGCGCAGTTTGCTGAGTATGTGGTGGCGTCCCCTGGTTGCATGGCGAAACACCCGGCACCGGCCCATCCGC
>JBOFGM010000274.1:0-2825 GCA_051649105.1 Iodobacter sp.
ATAGATTTTTCCGCTGCCCGGTGCAATGGCAATGCCTTCAAAGCCACGGTTAGGTTGTCGGTTGGCAAGCACTGCCGGCAGGCCACCGGCACCCGGATAGAGCTTTTCTGCAATCTTGCCGCTTTTGGGATCAATACGGATCAGATAGGGGCCGTATTCATCGCAAATCCATAAATCGCCATTTTTATCCAGAACGATCCCTTCCGGATCGATCCCGTTTTTATCGGTGGCCAGCACTTGCAGGGTGTCAGATAAAGGCGCTTCCGTACTGGAGCCCACTTCATTGATGGCAGAAGGGCGGCCGGAGGTTTTGCTGCCGTCGGAGTTTAAAATATCGGTCACCGAAACCAGGCTGGCTACGCCATCTTTTAAGCGCATCACGCCAAATTTAGGGGTGAAATCCGGAGCCGGGAAGACTTTTGTGATGCTGCCATCGGCCAGATTGGGCGAGTCGGCGTTCGGGCCGCGATCACTTAATACATAGAATTCAATGGCGCCATCGCTGGTTTTGCCTTTAAAAGCCAGGGCGGAACCCATGCTGAATGGAAAACCAGTGGGGAATGCGGCTTTTAAACCGGCCAGCGAGCCCGGATAGGCCACATTAAATTTGGGATCCACCACAATCTGGAGCTTGGTGGCGCTGATCTCTCCCACCTTGCTGGTATTTTCTTTAGCAAACTGGCTGGCCAGGGTGGATTCAAAATGCTCGCTGGCCAGATTACGGTCGCGCACTTTTAAACCCAGCTTAGTCAGTTCGGTGCCAAAGTCCGTGCCATTGGCGGCTAATTTAAGGCTGGCTTCGGTATGGGGTTTTAATAAATCACGCTGGGCGGCTTCAATTTTAATGCCATTGGCCGGGTCGCCATCGTTATCCAGTGTTTGCAGCAATTGAGCAATATTGATCGCTTTATCATTCAAGCCGCCGCTTAAGTCGGCCGGGGATAGTTTAGCGCTGGCAGTGGCTTTGCCTAAAAAAACACCCCCAATTTTAAAGGTGATTTCATCGCCTGGCTGATAAAAATAAAAGCCGCCGGGCTGAGTATATTGCACGGCCGGATGGCTGGTGGTGCTGTACTCCAGACCTTCGGTGGCCGCATCCAGAAATACGCCGCTGATAATCTGTGGCTTAGCGGCCGCGGTATCGTCCGGAAGGCTGTCGGTGGTGCATGCGGCTAAGAGTGCGCTTAAAGCCAGGGCTAGTGCGGTGCGTTTCATAGGATGACCCTTTTGTTAAAATCGGCCTTATCATGCCCGTCGATTATGACAATTGGGTTAATGAAGTCAGCCGGATGAATAGTCAAAAAAACCATATGCAGAGCGGCAGGCAGGCCTGCGGCATCAGAGAATGTTTCACCGGTTTAAGGCAGGTTGCCGGGGGCGGGGAACCGCTCATATAACGGCATTTCCGGATGCCAGAGCGGGATAAAAAAACGCCCTGCTAACCAGCAGGGCGTTATGTTTTTAACCGCATGGATTAATGCTTGGAAGCGCCTTCTGCTCCCACGCCGGTCATCGAGCGGACAAATTGTGGCAGGAACTGAGCGCGTTCTGAATCGGCCTGCTCGCTCTTATCGGTGACAGAGAATAGCCAGGTCATAAAGAAGGCCAGTGTCATAGAGAAAATAGCCGGGTTTTTATAGGCAAACAACTCGCTGCCCTTGGCGTGACCCAGGGTATCCACCCAAACGGCTGGTCCCAGAATAATCAGGATCACGGCACAAATCAGGCCCGAATAACCACCAATCACGGCACCACGGGTGGTTAAGCCTTTCCAGAACATAGACAAGAACAGCACCGGGAAGTTGGCCGAGGCGGCAATCGAGAAGGCGAGCCCCACCATAAAGGCGATATTTTGCTTTTCAAACATAATCCCCAGCAAGATCGCCACCACACCCAAAGCCACGGTGGCATATTTGGAGACGCGGATTTCTGTGGCTTCATCGGCGCGGCCTTTACGCCATACGCTGGCATACAGATCGTGTGATACAGCCGAAGCACCAGAGAGGGTTAAGCCGGACACCACCGCCAGAATAGTGGCAAAGGCCACCGCCGAGATAAAGCCCAGGAACAGATCCCCACCCACAGCATGGGCCAGGTGAATCGCGGCCATGTTTGAACCACCCAGTAATTTACCGGCGGCATCTTTATAGGATGGATCGGTGGAAACCAGCATGATCGCGCCAAAGCCGATAATGAAGGTCAGGATGTAGAAGTAACCAATAAAGCCGGTAGCAACAAACACCGATTTACGTGCGGCCTGAGCGTCTTTAACGGTAAAGAAGCGCATCAGAATATGCGGCAGACCCGCGGTACCAAACATCAGGGCCAGCCCCAGAGAAATGGCATCGATTGGATTAGAGACCAGACCACCGGGAGCCATAATGTTTTTAGCGGCTTTAACGGCCGCTTTAGCGGCATCAGAGGCTTTCTCTACCAGAGTAGCGGCATCAGGTGCATTACTGGCCACCGCTTGCGCTGCGACTTCGGAAGCGGCAGAGGCTTTGATTGCCAGCAGCTGAGCGCCTGCCTCTTTAACATGAACGGCCTGGGCGAACATGCCTTCGACACTGAAGCCCACATGTTTCAGTACCATAAAGGCCATAAAGGTGGCGCCGGATAACAGCAGGACCGCCTTAATAATTTGCACCCATGTTGTGGCCAGCATCCCGCCGAAAATGACGTAAATCACCATCAGAATACCGACCATAATCACGGCCGTATTGTAGTTCAGACCAAACAGCAGCTGAATCAGCTTACCTGCACCGACCATCTGAGCGATCAGATACAGCGCCACCACCACTAAGGTGCCGGTTGCAGCAAAGGTG
>JBOFGM010000275.1:0-1642 GCA_051649105.1 Iodobacter sp.
CTCTGGCGGGAATTTAACATTGGTCTTTCCCACAAAAATCGTGCCAGCGGCCTGGTTTATTGCCGGTTAAATCACCCCCGGCATCGGCACCAATAAACATCCGCTCATCATAAGCCACATTAATGGCGCCATTGGATCCGGTGGGCCGGGCGGCGCACATGCCAAACTGGCAGTCATTGGGATTTGTATCAAATACACCATTACGCTGGCCTTCAATATTGCCGTTAACGGCCATGGCACCCAGTACCTGGATCGAGCCATTAAAATGGTGGGTAAACAGCATGCCGTTGATCAGGGTGCTGACAGAAATCATATTGCCGCCGGGGCCGCCTGCCGTCAGTGAATGGCTGCCGCTGCCGCCAACCACCACAATGGTGGGGGCGAGCACCGGATAGCTGCTGCCAATCACGCAGTCAGCCGGGGGCATAAAATCGCCGTTAATCCAGATTAAGCCGCTGGCCCGCGGGCAGCTGGTCACCACCGATCCCCCTCCGGTGGGGTTGATCTGTGTGGCCTGGGCCTTAAAATTGGCCGGGCTCATGCCAAAAATGGCACCGAATATCTGCTCATCCGTCAAATTAGCCAGTGCGCTGTTATGGGTGCTGTCAGCCCCCGGCCCGGAGCCCCAGCGATCCAGCGCGCCACCGGTGGATACATTACAAAGCGGGGCAGGCTGGCCGGAGTTGGGGTCCAGCGTCATGCTGCCGCTCATATCCACATAGCCTTTAACCGTCAGGGCAATTTTTTTGGGATTAAAAATGGCTTTGCTGGGTATATCAAAACCACGGCGCACCACGGCCGCGGTCTGATCGCTGGCCGTATTGCCACAATACGGGCCTTGTTTTGCATCTTCATCGGCGCAGCCTTCGCTGCTGACAATACCCGTGGTCAGATTAATGGTGCTGCGCCAGGCGGTATTATCGGCATTGATTTTTTGATTGCCAATTTGCTGAAACAGGCTGTTGTTTTTGGCCGAAAAGATTAGCTTATTACTGATAAATTGATTGGAAAACTGATAGCTGTCTCCCAGGTTTACCGCACTGTCCCAGCCGCACTGATTGACGCCCGGGGCGGGAGGAGGATTAGACGCGGATTTTTTTAAAATAACGCCATCAAAGTCCGGGTTCAGATTAATCGCCGCAATATCCCGGCGCATTTGCAATAGTGTGGCTTGTGCACCGGCCTCGGCCGCTTCAAATGCCTCTGCTTGCTGATAATGATTAACCGACGTTTTTTGAAATAAATAGCTGTTTTTATTGGTGGATAAAACAAATAACGTGGCAATTAAAGTCAAAATTAAAGTGACGGCCAGCGTGGCAACGCCGGTTTGATTTTGTGGAGCAGGATGCAGAGGCATCTGATTACTCTTGTAAAAAAGGACGGTTTCTTAATTGCACATTCTGATTTAAGCGCACTTTAAATTTACCGGCATTATCGGTGGCTTCTAAAACAATTTCCAGATTGCTGATCACTTCTTTGGTTTCTGTGCCTGATTTTTCAAATGCACTTTGCGGGGTAATAGTGAATTGGGTAATCAGCAGATTGCGGTTGCTGTTTAATGCCTGCCAGCTGCCATCATTACAGCCGGTGGCGCTGTTTGAGGTCAGCATTTGAATAAAACCTTTGCCATCGGCAGGGGCGG
>JBOFGM010000276.1:0-2697 GCA_051649105.1 Iodobacter sp.
ACCGTAGTCAGTGGCAGCGGTTATTACAATGTAACGGTCAGCACGCCAACCGGCAGTGGTTATATCGTTACAGCCGTAGCCATTACCAGCAAATCACAAAGCAAAGATACCGCGTGCCTGAAACTAGTCATGACGGTCAGCAATGGCAATACAACGGCTATACCTGATAATTGCTGGAGTAAATAAGATGCTAAGCAGGCAAACAGGGCTGACGATCATTGAAGCCATGATCACCCTGCTTATTATTGGCATTCTGGCCTCGGTTGCTCTGCCCGGTTTTAGTGCGCAAATGCGGGCCGCAAGATTAAAATCGGTGGCCGAAGATTTTAATGCCGATTTAATTCTGGCCAGAAATGAGGCCATAAGAATAAATGCACCGGTTTACTTTAATACTCAGATTAAGGCCGATGGCAGCTGGTGCTATGGCATTGGCAGCGCCAGCAGTAATGCAGTCTGTGATTGCACCACGGCCCCGGGCTGTGATGTAAAAATAGTAAACATAAATACAGATAAAAAAATATCGGTTTTGTTTAGTAATTTATTTGATCTTAATTTTCGCTTTGATCCCAAAAACGGGGTCCCAAGAGAACCAGATGGCAGCAAATGGGCTGGCATTAAAACACTGGCGCTTACCAATCCCGATAAAAAACAAATTTATATCTCTGTTGGCAATAGCAGCCGCAGCAATATCTGTACCGGATCAGGCAATGCAGCAACCGGTGGCTATACACAAATCGCAACCTTAACGGAAAATTCAACAGGACACTGTCTGTGAACACCCTGACGAAACAAAATGGATTTTCATTAATTGAGCTGATGATTTCACTGGCCATCTCCATTTTTCTGCTGGGCGCTATTTTTTCATTTTTTACCGGCAATCTCAGCATGCAAAAAAACACTTTGCAAGAGCTTAATTTAAACCGGGAAATCCGCTTTGGCACCGATATTGTTAACAGCGAATTAAAACGGGCAGGCTATTACCCAGATACCATTATTGCCTCTGCCGATATCAACAAGCTGCAACCCATTATCAGCATGGATAATAAATGTATCCTTTTTCAATACTATAATACCGCCTCACCCGCTACCGTGGAGATATCCGGATTTCGCTGGGTTTCCGGCATCCGTACCATTAACGGGCTGAAAAAAAATATCAGTGTTTTACAGATGCGCAATCATTCAGCCGGTAAATGCAACCCGGCCAAAGATAGTATTACATCGGCTAACTGGGAAGATCTGACTAATCCATCGTCGATTAATGTCACAGAGTTTTCAATACAAAACAGCAGCTCAGACCCGTCAAAAATAGATATTAAATATCAGGCAGAGACGATCAGTAATGCAGGCAAGGCACTGACAAAAACAGATAACTTCAGTGTTTATTTGCCCAATATAAATAAAGTGACTAATTTACCTGCGCTTGATTAATCGGCTGAAATTCTCCGTAATTTAATTAACCAGGAATTACTGCTGAAAATTTTACGGCATAAAACAGATTCAGTTAAAAAAACTTAAGTAATCAATGGAATAACCATGAATCCATATAGCCAGTTTAATCAGCGCGGAGCGGCCACTCTGTTGGTTGCGGTTATGATTATATTATTGATTACCGTCGGCAGTTTTGCCTCCTCCCGGCAAATCACCGGCGATTCCAAAGCCAACAACCATTTGTTTTTCCGCACCAAAGCACTGGAAGCGGCCAATGCCGGCCTGGCCGCCATTATTGCTGATATTCTGGACCCCAACCGGAAAAGCACCTATTTAAATAACCTGACCGCCTTTACCACATTAAAAGATCCGGAATTAAAAAGCACTAAATATGATTTAATTGAAGCCACATTCAGCCTGCAAATTAAACAAATCAGCGACGACCCAATCAGTGGCATGCAGCGTATTCATGTAGTCAGCACCGGTTGCTACCCGGATTGCACGGCCATCTCCGGCAAGGCGGTGGTGGAACAGGATATCAGTGTAGACATCAGAGGGGGCATTAATAATGACTGGCTGAGTGTCAATGGATCTTATAACAATCTTTATAATAGCTCTGTTAATGTACACAATGCGCCACAAGGCACTTCAGGCATTGGAATTGGCAATTCATACTATAACTGCTCTGGTGGTGATGTCATTTCCCCCACTAACTGTATTGCGGCGGTAGTGAACAGTGGATCGCCTTCCACCATAGAGACTGGAATAAATAATGGATACAACAACTGGGAAGCCAAACCTGAATATCCCGGATTTGATTGCACGACGGTAGATCATATTTCTGAAAATTCCCCGATCCTTGGCCCTGATGCAAATAAATGTCAGGAATCCCTGGCTATGAAAAAACCTCAGCCAAGAGATAAAAAAACATCGGCAGATTATTTTAATAAGTATTTCCCTAATAAATCAAAAGCCGAAATAAAGACCTTTTTTGATTCAAAATCAGATGATGAATATGTATGGATTGAGGGCTCTGCAACCTTAAATCCAGTGGATGGAAAAATTTATCAGGGCGCCAATGCAATTAACGCACAGGGAAAAACCGTTATTGTAAATGGTGATTTAGCGATCCCTCCCCTCCCGACAGGTACAACCTATACAGATGCAAAATGGACTTTTCTATATGTGGCAGGGAATATGCAAATAAATTGCGGCTACAGAATTAATGGGACGATTGCAGTGGAAGGTAATCTTAATTTTTATGGCTCG
>JBOFGM010000277.1:0-3611 GCA_051649105.1 Iodobacter sp.
TACAATCCTCCTCAATACCATGAAAAATAGCGTTAAAAATAACTAAATTAAAAAATAAACATTAAGAACAAAAAAAATTTAAATAGAATATTCTCATTCTACAAAAAAAAACAAACACACCAAGCCATATATAAATTTAATTTTTTATTAAAAAAAACAATAAATTATATAGCTATTTTTATTGAATTTATAGAATAAATAAACAAATTAAGAGTTTTATCTATATAAAAAAGAAAACAACGTCAAACTTTCCAAATAAAACGCCAAGAAGAAAGCTAGTCTACGAACTCAATTATATATCATTAGCCATAAGCTATTACGTCGGCCACAGTATATTATTGGTTAGTTCAGCGCATAATCAGCCCAATAACTAGCTAAATATTGGGCTCAGATGGAACAAAGTCATTGCGTTCAATATCACAAAATAAACTTTCACATAAGCGCCTCTGTAGCGCTTAACAAGACATAAATACAAATCAGCGTTATTCAGTAAAATTAGACATTGGAGTTGTAAAAAAACGCCACCCGGTCAGGGTGGCGTGATTCACAGCGCTTAAACTCCGGCGCCGTGTGCCTGCTCATCGGCATGGTAGCTGGAGCGAACCATCGCCCCCACCGCCGCATGCTTAAAGCCCAGCTCATAAGCCAGTGTTTCAAAGGCTTTAAACTGATCCGGATGCACATAGCGCAGCACCGGCAAATGCCCGGTGGCGGTTGGTTGCAGATACTGACCAATCGTAATCATATCCACATCATGGGCACGCAGATCTTTCATCACCTCAATCACTTCTTCATCCGTTTCACCCAGGCCCACCATAATGCCGGATTTGGTGCGCACACCCGGATACATGGCTTTAAAGTCTTTCAGCAGGGTTAATGAATGCTGATAATCCGAGCCCGGACGCGCTTGTTTATACAGACGCGGTGCGGTTTCCAGATTGTGATTCAAGACATCCGGCAAGGCGGTACTGAACAAATCCAGCGCCAGCTCAAGACGACCACGGAAATCGGGTACCAACACCTCGATTTGGGTTGCCGGGGATTTTTCGCGGGTCTGGGTAATGCAATCCACAAAGTGCTGTGCACCGCCATCACGCAAGTCATCGCGGTCTACCGAAGTAATCACCACATATTTCAGCTTGAGTGCCGCAATGGTTTCGGCCAGATGCACCGGTTCCTGCTCATCCAGAGGATTAGGGCGGCCATGGCCCACATCGCAGAACGGGCAACGACGGGTACAAATATCACCCATGATCATAAACGTGGCGGTGCCCTTACCAAAGCATTCGCCAATATTAGGACAGGCGGCTTCTTCGCAGACGGTATGCAGCTTCTGGCTGCGTAAAATCTCTTTGATCTCGCCAAAGCGGCCATTTAAGGACGGTGCCTGAACACGAATCCAGTCCGGCTTTTTAATACGCTCATCAAGCTGAACAATTTTAATGGGAATGCGGGCTGTTTTTGCCTCGCCCTTGAGCTTAACGCCCACTTCTTTCGATGGCTGTTTAATGTCTTGAGTCATGGAGGATCGCTAGCTGAGCAGAATAACCCTGCTCATGTTAAGGGTTTGATTTGGAACATGATTTTGTCCGCCAGTTTACCGGCAATTTCTTCGGGTGTCGCATCAGAGGCAAAATCAGCCAGCTGAGTCACCCGCATACCGGCATAGCCGCAAGGATTAATCCAGCTAAAGGGCGTTAAATCCATCTTTACATTCAAAGCTAAACCGTGAAAACAACAACCGTTGCGGATCCGTAAACCTAAGGAGGCAATTTTTGCCTCACCCTCGGCCGGGTTCACATACACACCAGGGGCATCCACCTTGCCATAAGCCGTGACGCCATAGTCAGCCAGCGTCTCAATCACGCTTTGTTCCAGCTTTCTGACCAGCTCGCGCACGCCCAGACCATTGCGGCGCAAATCCAGCAGCACATAGGCAATCACCTGGCCGGGGCCATGATAAGTAACCTGACCACCACGATCAATTTGCACCACAGGGATTTGGGTTGCCGCAATCAGATGCTCAGGCTTTCCGGCCTGGCCCTGGGTATAGACCGGCGGATGCTGCAAGATCCAGATTTCATCCGGCGTATCGGCCTGACGGGCATCGGTAAAAGCCTGCATCGCCCGCCAGGTGGGCTCGTATTCAACAAGACCCAGTTGCTTAACAATCAGTGCGGGCACCTACATCACCATCTTAACGAGAGGATGTGCGCGCAAAGCACTGTCCAGCGCATTCACTTCGTCAGCAGACTGATAAGTTGCAGACAGGGTGACTGAAATAAAGCTGCCGCCGCTGCTGGTGCGAACAGAAATCCATTCTTCTTTAAAATCAGTGATATGCAATACGGCCAGCTCAAAGACCGCCGCATGAAATTCATCATGAGGCACATCTTTATGGCTGATGGCCTTCATAGGCAATTCAGCCGGAAACTCTACTAATTCTGAGAGATGAGGTGCATCTTGACTCATTACTTAATCCTTCTTTAATTCAAACCGAGGCGTAATACCTCGTTTTTATAAAACTGATAATGACGGTACATGGATTGGTATATGGGGCCGGGCCGGCCAGAACCAACAGGCAGCTCATCCAGTAATACGATCGCCAGAACCTCTTTGGAAGACGAGGTCAGCCAGATTTCGTCCGCCTGGCGCACTTCTGCCTCGGTAATAGCGCGAATCTCAAGTGGCATATTATGCTTCCTCGCCAGCTCCAGCACCAGATCATAAGTAATCCCGGTCAGCATCAGCTCGCTTGGCGGCGGGGCAAGCAGCACGCCCTTACTGACAATCAGAATATTGCTGGCAGCCCCTTCGATTAAATACCCATCCCTGAACAGCAGCGCTTCTGCCACGCCGGCATCGATCGCCTGCTGCTTTAATAAGACATTAGCCAGTAAGGAAATCGCCTTGATATTACAGCGCTGCCAGCGGATATCCTGGGACGAAATCGCGGCCACACCGTCGCGCACCGCCTGCTGAGAGGGCGGCAACAGCTCATCGGCAAACATAAAAACGGTAGGCTCAACAACGGCAGGTAAAGCATGATTACGCGGAAAAGCGGGGCCACGGGTAATTTGCACATAGACGCTTTGATCGGCAAAACTTTGTTTCTCGATCACGCCATAAATATGCCGCTGCCATTCTTCGCGGGTATAGGGGTCGGGCAGATTCAGGGCGGCAAGGCTGCCGGACATACGGCGTAAATGCTCGTTCAACCGCAGGGGATGGCGGTTGTAGACAGGAATCGCTTCATAGATGCCGTCCCCAAATAAAAATCCGCGATCTAACACGGAAACTTTTAAATCAGCCAGAGGAGCAAACTGGCCATTTAAAAAACCAATCAGCGGGGGGAAATCCATAAAGCACCTCCAGTTGCAGCCAGGATGCGTATTGATAAAAAAAGATCACCGCACCAGGGCTTTCGATTTATCCGAAATAAAAAGGCGCACTCCGCACAGGGCAGAATGCGCCAAAGACCTGCTTAACCAAAAATAGATTTAAACCACAAGCGGATAGAATCCCAGGCGCGGCCAAAAATATTGGCTTCAGGCACTTCTTCCAATGCCACAACCGGCAGCTCAACCAAAGTCTTACCGTTCAGGCTGACA
>JBOFGM010000278.1:0-4706 GCA_051649105.1 Iodobacter sp.
TCATTTCTCTGGATGAGCCCACACGATCTGCAATCGCTTGCTGTGACAGGGGTTCATTAATATAGCGATGGCCATCGGTTTCAATGGCCATACTTTCCAGAAGGATACGCATCCGCCCATAGACGTCTTTAAGCGCCAATGACTTCACCATGTCCGACAGATAGCGGTTGGACCGGATCATATTGCGCAGCATGTTATGGTTAAGGCGTGGTGTTTTTTCCATTAATTCAAGAAAAGTCGTTTTACTGATACTTAACAGCTGGCAGTTTTCTGCCGCATCAATTGATAATGCGCGGGGCTCTGCATCAATTAAGGCCATTTCGCCAAAGCTGGTGCCTGCGGTGCCTACAAAGAAAACAAATTCTTTTCCTGTATCGGCACTGGAAAAACAGCGCAATTTACCCTCGATCAGGACATACATTGATTCGGCAATATCGCCTTCGGCAAACAGTAATGAGCCTTTATTTAGAGTACGGCGGTTGGAAATTTGTTCTATCGACGCCAGTATTTCATCGTCCAGGTCATTAAATAACGGGACTGATGCTAATAGTTGGCGCAATGTTTTCTTAGTGCTCATTCGTTTTCTGCTTTATCTGCTTTAGCCGGGGCTGATGCGGCATGCTTTTCTGCGCTATTTGGCGCAGGGGTGGCTTCTGCCGGGGCATCATCTTCTGGAGGTCGAATGACATCTATTTTCTTTTGCTGCATATATTCATTCATATCCTTCCAGCCGGAAAAAATATCGGCTTTGGGTGTTCTTGCATTACGCTTATAGCAATCTTCCAATGCGCGTCCGCTATGTCGACAGGCGGCACCAATTGCTTTGCCATTGGCCTGCTGTTTGTTAACAACTTCCATCAGCTTATCGCAGCCCGAAAGCGAGATCAGTGCGCACAAAATAAGACTGTAACGAATTATTTGCATATAGAGGTTGCCAACAGTTTTTTGTTCTTATTAGTGTAAGTTAAAAAAGCATCTTATGTTTATAAGACAGGGGTAAATCGATTGTAAAGCCTGATGACTGTGTATAAAAAGATAAAACCAGTAAGAATAATCTGAATCTTAGTGAGTCAGATCTTCTGTGACCACAATTAATATTAATTTACAATAATTGGTTCTATTTATATCCGGGTCAATTGCAAAGGCCGACTACTGTCGGCCTTTGCAATCTTTAAGCAGAGCTTATCGTTACAGCTGCTGAATCCCCGCAACTAACCAGCGTGGATCGCCGGAAATGGGCCGCACAAAGTGCCATATTTCCTGGAAAGACTCTGGTGCTGCATGTAAGGACTCACTCACCTTGCCATAGAAGCGAACGCTCGAAACCATGCGGCCTTCTTCTGTGGCGCAATCGATCAACTCGGCATTGAGTTCCGGAAATTCTGCCGGTTCTTCATTGCCCGTGATGTCTTTGCTCAGTTCGTTAAACAGCTCAGGTGTTAAGTACTTGCGCATTTCATTAACTTGTTCGGCCGAGTGCAGTGTTTGCATATGCATAAAGCTGCCACGGGCCTGGCGAAGAAATGCTGCTGTTTCGGTGCCATCAGGCAGACGGGTAATGCCTGATGCTGCAGGTGCAGCAGAAGCGGCCTGATCACCCATGCGGAAGATGCGGTCTTGTGCCGGCATATCCTGGTTGGACGGGCTGTCATTCATGCCGGCAAATGCCGGGCTGCTGCTGGCCGCTGCCTGCTGACGACGACGCAGCATACGCATAGCAAAGTAACCACCGCCACCCAGTAATAACAGCAGTCCCCATGGGAAGCCGCCACCGGAAGACTCGGATGAGCCGGAAGCATGGTTGGAGTTCAGTAAATTACCCAGCAGATAGCCACCCAGAGCACCTGCAGCCACGCCGCCGATGATCGAGCCCATACCGCTGCGCTGAGGTTGAGGTGCAGCCTGGCCTGGCTGTTGAGCCGGTGCCACATTGCGTTGTGGGGGAGGAGCTGCCGGACGGGTCGTCTGGCTACGTTGCATGCCACTGGAGCGGCCGCCACCTACGCGTTTGGCTTCTGCCATATTGCTGGCAAACAGTGAAGCGGTGAGCAGGGTAACCATAATGGTACGACTAAGATGGCTCATGCCATGTCCTTGGGGTAAACGATTCATAGCTTCTTAGTGGGGATAACAGCGAAGAAGTTCAAGTGAGTTTGCAAAAAAATGCAAAATGAGTGTGATTTGATTCGGGGGGAAGTACTGGAAGGAGCTGCATTGCCTTGTATAAAGGCAATGCATTCATGGAATCAACCGCGGTGGCCGCGCTCTACCGTGACGCCAACCCGGCCTACTTCATGCAAAATGCCGAGTTTTGTAACCGATACTTTGGTCCATGGTGCACCAAAGTCTTGCAGGATAAGTTGTGCGATATGTTCTGCCAGTGCTTCAAGCAGCAGGAAGTGACGCTCTTCAAGCACTTTGCGGATATGTTTAACGACCGCATCATAATTAATGGTATCAGCCAGATCATCCGATACACAGGCGCGGGCGGAGGGAATGCCAATTTCCAGATCGAGCTCTACTACCTGTGGCGCAACGCGCTCCCAGTCGTACCAGCCAATAAGGGTGCGCGCACGCACATCGTGTAAATAAATAATATCCATGATGGGTTGGCTTAACGGGGTTTAACCCAGTCGCGGCCATTTAGCTTAAAATCGGAAGCTTGAGATTGTAGTGGATTTATGAGCGATTGACATTGGTTTCGCGGATTTTGGTCTGCTTAATGGGGTAAGGCCCTGTTTCAACAGGCGGCGCGTTGCAAAGCCAGTGCTTTTTTTATTGGATAAACGAGCTGAAATTGGCAGAAAATCACCGGTTTTTGGCCGCTTGTTTGTGTAAATCCCTTGTTTAACCCGATGAACCGTGTTTGTTTTTGCGGGTAATAGCAAAGATAAATGGCGGTTAACCATTCAACAGAGCCTGTATGACATCGTTTATTTTAATTTTATTCAGCTATCTGATCGGCTCGCTTTCATTTGCCGTGATTGTATCTAAAGCCAGCGGGCTGGCTGACCCGCGCAGCTACGGTTCGGGCAACCCCGGGGCGACCAATGTGCTGCGCAGTGGTAATAAAAAAGCGGCCGCACTGACTTTATTAGGGGATGCCTTAAAGGGTTGGCTGGCGATTGAGCTGGCGCAATGGGCCGCCGCCTGGCTGGGTTTGGGGCCGGAAGTGCTGGCCTTTGCTGCGGTGGCCGTAACGCTGGGCCATATGTGGCCGGTATTTTTTAGCTTTAAAGGCGGTAAAGGTGTGGCGACAGCGGCCGGTATTTTGCTGGCGCTGGACTGGCGGATGGGTCTGGTTACCCTGCTGATCTGGCTGGTGGTGGCGAAAGGTTTAAAGATTTCCTCTTTGGCGGCCCTGCTGGCGGCTCTGGTGGCACCTGTGCTGGCCTGGTTCTGGCTGACCTCGATGGCGCAAATCGTGGCGGTTGGCATCATTTCTATTTTGCTGATCTGGCGTCATCAAAGAAATATCAGAGATCTTTTAACCGGTAAAGAAGGGCAGATTGGTGAGAAAGCATAATAATGCGTCGTTGCTGCGTATGATTTTGGCCGGCCTGATGGTCGGCCTTATTCCTTTAACTCAGGTTCGTTTTTTTATTACTGGCTTTATTGATCAGTCTGGTGCGCTGTGGTGCTTATTTACCGAAAATCACACGGATTTATTTTGTAGTCAGTCTTGCCGTGATCAATTTACTCGCCATCAGTAATCATTTTTACTATGACTATTATCGCAGCCCGTTTGGATCATCCGCAGAGAGGCCGTGAAAAAGCCTTAGACGTGAAAAAGGGCAGCCAGTGTGCTGCCCTTTCTGCGGTTAAGCATAAATTTATGAATACTTATTATTGGCACGAACAATTTGCGCTTTTTCGCGCACCCATTCGCGGTCTTTTTCGGTGTTGCGTTTATCGTGCTGCTTTTTACCCTTGGCCAGACCAATATCCAGTTTAATAAAGCCATTTTTAAAATGCATATTGAGCGCGGCAACGGTATAGCCGGCACGTTCTACCTTGATCGAGAGTTTTTCAATCTCACGCTGGTTAAGCAGCAGCTTACGCAGGCGGGTAGGTTCTGCCAGGATATGGCTGGATGCGCTGGTCAGAGGCGAGATATGCGCGCCCATCAGCCAAAAATCACCCCGCAGATAAACCACGTAGGATTCTTTAAGCTGCACACGTCCGGCGCGGATCGATTTGACCTCCCAGCCTTGTAGCATAAGGCCCGCTTCAAAACGTTCTTCGATAAAGAAGTCATGAAAGGCCTTTTTATTATCGACGATCGACATCGTAATGGGTCCGGTTTTGTTTCACTAAACCTTGATTCTAACACTTTACGGAGTAGTACATAGATGCAGAGAATTTGCGTTATTTATACAGGGGGCACAATCGGTATGCTGCCCGGTAAGGATGGCTATGCGCCGGCTCCTGATTATCTGCGCCAACAGCTGCAGAGCCTGTATCCGGGCTTGTCGGTGCTGGAGTATTCGCCTTTGCTGGATTCCAGTGAAATGACGCCGGCTCTGTGGAGCAAAATTGCGGCCGATATTGCCGGTATTTATGACCGTTACGATGGTTTTGTTGTCTTGCATGGCACCGATACCATGGCTTATACCGCGGCGGCCTTATCTTATATGCTGGAAAACCTGGGTAAGCCGGTGGTGATAACGGGCTCGCAAATTCCCTGGTGTGAGCCGGATAACGAT
>JBOFGM010000279.1:0-1951 GCA_051649105.1 Iodobacter sp.
ATTTTTATAGCCAACGCCTAAAGCAACCTGGCCCATCAGGTCAGTAGCAGGGGAGTTGCTGGCGGTATTGGCAGCAGAACCGGCAGAGATCGAGTTAGTCGAATCTTTACCAAAGTTGTAGCTTAAGTTACCGCTGAAACCAGACCAGTCGGCTGTTTCATAAGCAACCATATCACCCTGACGGCCGCCAAGACGGTTCAGAATTTGCTTGGAGCCGTATGTGGATGAGGCATCGTTCAGATTGCCGTACAGGGTAGGAACGATTTGTTTCAGGGATAATTTGTAAGCATTGTCATAACGACCAAGGCGCAAAGTACCCATTTGTTTGTGACCAACGCCAACGAATGTGTTGCGGCTGCCGATTTCAGCCTTGTCATCGGTGTTGTCGCCGTTGTTACCAAGGTAGAAGCGGCTTTCAACCTGAGCCACAGCAAAGTAGTCATTGCCCAGGTCGTATTTAGCTTTAAAACCCAGTTTGGAAGTTTGATCCATCAGGCGGGTTTGGCTGTCTTTGGTGTTAGCAATGGTGCTGTTGTTGTTGTCTACCGAAATCACTTCAACTGCTGAACCGAGTGTACCGTAGATGCTAACCGGGCCAAGTTCTACATCAGCAAAAGCAACTGGAGCTGCAAAAGCGGCGGTGATAGCAAGGGCGATAATCTTCTTCATTCGTGTACTACTCCCAAAAAACAAGTGGATGAAATGACAAACAGGAATGCCATTTCTGCATTGACAAAGATCACGACACCTTTAAACAGATGTCATTAATAATTCTTTGGTGGCATCAGCGTCCCATGGCCTTACAAGCGCCGGGCTAACTGATGCACACTTTTAGAAAGCGGTTGTAGGTTTAAAACAACGTAAGTGCTTTCGAACAATGCCAAGTTTAGGGGAGATTTATTAAAAATATATGACAAAAAACTAAGTTTAACCCCGTACAAAGCCTTTGTAAGCCGGGCCAAACGTAGTATCTATGCAGCTTCCAGGAGATTCCGCACGCATAAAGGTTTCTCCGACCAGAAAGTTGTTAACCTTGTTTTGTTGCATAATAGCAACATCTTCAGATGTGACAATTCCGCTTTCAGTAATTACCATCCGATGAGTGTCGATTGTCGGCAACAGTTTTAAGGTGTTTTGCAGTGAGACCTGAAAGGTTCGCAAGTCACGGTTATTAATGCCCAAGAGTGGCGTTTTTAGCTGCTGAGCCAGCTCCAGCTCTGCTTCATTATGTACTTCAACTAAAACGGCCATGCCAAGGCTGTCTGCGATGGCTTCAAAATCTTGCAGCTGGCTCAGGCTCAGCTCCGCAGCAATCAGCAAGATGCAATCGGCACTCCAGGCCCGCGCTTCAAACAGCTGATATTCATCCACCATAAAGTCTTTGCGCAGCACCGGCAAAGCGCACGCCGCACGGGCGGCTTGCAGATAATCCAGATGGCCCTGGAAATAGGGCACATCGGTTAAAACCGACAGGCAGGCGGCACCATGCGCTGCATAATCTGCGGCATGGGCGGCGGGCTGAAAATCTGCCCGGATCACGCCTTTGGACGGGCTGGCTTTTTTAATTTCAGCAATGATACCCGGGTGGCCCAGGGTATTTTTATGCCGCAGTGCGGCGGTAAAATCGCGTAAATCCGGGTTGGCTTCGGCCTGTGCGCGGATTTGCTGCAAGGAAATGAGCTTACTGGCGGCGGCGACTTCTTCGTGTTTGGTGGCCCAGATTTTTTTTAAAATATCAGACATTTTGGCTCGCATTTGCAGTTGTTCGGTACGGATCGCAGGCGTTCAGGCTAAAAATCAAAGCGCCTGAGTAAACTTAACCAGCGCATCCAGTTTTGCCCGGGCGCTGCCATTACTGATTGCCTGGCCTGCCAGAGCAATCCCTTCAGAGAGCGTTTCGGCTTTGCCGGCCGCATAAATAGCGGCACCGGCATTCAGCTGTACAATATCG
>JBOFGM010000280.1:0-1389 GCA_051649105.1 Iodobacter sp.
ACAGGCAGCCACACCTCGCCCTGATGGGTATCCAGCAGTGACGTCAATGATGAGCAAACGGGGTAAACAGGAAAACGGGCACAAAGTGAATGCAGCAGGGATACCAAAGTGATCTTGACCATGAGCGATACCTTGAACTGGGCGAACAGCCGCCAACGGACCGTACGAGATAAAAAGTGCCCTATCCTATCACGTTTGGCCTGACTCGGCCCTTGGCGAAGCTGTCAGCCAAACATCTGATCACGCCGAAAAAAACAGCATTTGAAACGTAGCTTCCAGCCAAAGATCAATAATTTGAACCAGCGCCCACTAAAGTGGATCCGGGGATGCTAGTTTGCGTACATCTTTAGCGTATGGAGTGAATCCATGATTGGGATCGACCAGATTTCTGACGAATTTGTAAACGATTTGAAAATACTGGCATGCTTTGATCCGGCCAACATGAGCTTGGGGATTAAATTACGCAGCGATATGTCTGAAGCACTGTGCCAAGCTGCGATTCGGCTGCATCAGCAAGGGCTCATCAGTGCAGAAGATGGCGGTTACCTCACTCCGTTCGGCATGACCATGGTGGAACATCTGCAGCACCTGCTGGTCGCACTCAAACCGCTTTAATGGGCTGCGGAGCCCAGAGCGAAAAGTTAAGTAGTTCCCAACGCTTCCCTTGGCGAAGATGACAGACAAACAGCAAAGGACCTTCGGGTCCTTTTACGTTGCCATTCACCAACCACTCCCCTTCCCTGTTTGGGACCAGCCGCGCCTTCATATCGTCGGGCTTGTGACGCAGTCCCGAGTCTAACCTGCACAAATGGCTGACAAACAACCTGCGCTGCCATCGCGGATTGAACCGGTACGGGTCTATCGGAGATAGGCGTTAGCATTGTGCCAAGTAGAAATGAAAGCAGCATGCTTCAATGCATTGTGCGTCAGTCGCTGGAACTCGATAAACAAAAAGCCGTGGTACCAGAAGTACCACGGCTTTCTTAAATTCTGTAAGAATTACAGAGCAGTTACGTTCTCAGCCTGCGGGCCTTTCTGACCTTGGGTCACAGAGAACTGTACGCGCTGACCTTCAGCCAGGGTGCGGAAACCGGCACCTTGAATAGCGCTGAAGTGAACGAAAACGTCCGGGCCGTTTTCTTGCTGGATGAAGCCAAAACCTTTGGTTTCGTTGAAAAACTTAACGGTACCGGTGATCATGTTAGACATATCTTTTAAACCTGTATTCAAAAAAATTACTTATGCTTTTCAGCGGGTAAAGCTCAAAAACGGGATTAACTTATGAACAACAGGACAGGATGTAGAACATCGTATTCATTGACATAACTAACGCCTTTTCAAGCTGGTTTGGATTATACGTGGCTTTGTAGATTACGCAAACAAATTTGT
>JBOFGM010000281.1:0-3943 GCA_051649105.1 Iodobacter sp.
AGGGGATGTGAAATACAGGATCTGAATGCATCAAAGCGCTCGGCTGAGGCCAGAGAGCCTTCCAGTGCATAAAGCATAAAAGGAATCGCCACAAACATCAGCGCGCCACTCACGCGATGCAGGATGGAGATAATCCCTGGCAGGGGCAGACGAATCTTCCCTATCTCAAGGTGCTTGGGGCGTGTTTTTTGCATGCGCACTTCCTCTTTAAGTTTTGTCAGTGGAATCTGATAACAACTCCATTTAACCCTGACTAGATATTGATGACTGACTTACCAAAAAACCAAGCCACAACATTTAATCTGCCTTTACTCACCAGCCACATACTTACAGATACTACTCGCTCTAAGTATGTTCTGGCGGAGCCTGAAAAGCTAATTGCTCCGTTCTGAACCAAGCCACACTCCAAACTTGCGGCTTACCATCAAAATCTCTGGCTAAACGCACCAACTGCAGTAAAGGTTCATGCAGTTCTACTTGCAATAATCTGGCTTCTGAACTGGTTGCGGCGACAGCGCGATAGCGGACCTCACCATCTTTTAACCGCATACCAAAGTCACGCCAGCATAGTTCCCGTAAATTACCGCGCAATTCCCGGATTCTGCGCATTTCCAGATTTGGGAAATTGGCTTCCGGCAACAGCATTTCTTCTAAACCAATCACCGCACCGGCAACCCGCAATAAACGACGAACCTGCCACAGCGCTGCTCCACGCCTTAAACCTAAAATTTCTGCCAATTGCTCGCCGGCATGGATTCGCACACATCCCAGCATTTCAATTTTCAGTTTCTCACCGCCATAGCCGGATAATGGAACCAATTGCGCCTGAGCTAAAAAATCACTGGCATCAGAAACAAAAGTGCCGACTCCTTGCCGCCGGTAAAGCACTCCTTCTGTGACTAACACATCCAGAGCCTTGCGCACGGTGCCCTGGCTGACGCCAAAACGATGGGCTAAATCATTTTCACTAGGCAAGCTTTCATCAGTCCCCCATTCACCGGCATCCACTGCCGATGTCACTTCACGAATTACCTGACGGTAAAGAGGTAGGGCTGCTAGTTTGCTCATATTTAAGATAGCTTGCTTTTTATCATGTTGTAGCAGCGTAGTCTACTACAGTCTTATATAAGACAAAAGATACACAACAATATATTTCGTCAGTGTGTAAAAGCCCTGATGCACATGTTAGACTTTTGCTGCTAGGCTGATGCCGTAGCTAAAAAAGCACTCTTTACAGTGTAAAAACAAGCATGCGGGGTACTTTCTGATGCCAGTCAGATATAAATCAAGATGACGACCCAGGTTTTTGCTCTGCAGGCAAACACGAACTATAAATAATAATTAAGCATCAGCTCAGTTCCGCGTCTGTTTCGTGCAAAAAACTAGTAGTCAATACTTGCAGGCTGTCATAAGAGCCCCAGCATTGTTCACCAGGGTGCTGACCCACCCACAACCGGAGTGACCTTCATGAAGAAACCTGTTCGCGTTGCCGTTACCGGCGCTGCCGGCCAGATTGGTTATAGCCTCTTATTCCGTATTGCTTCCGGCGCTATGCTGGGACCAGATCAGCCGGTGATCCTGCAATTACTGGATATCACCCCTTCCCTGCCGGCCTTAAATGGCGTGGTAATGGAGCTGGATGACTGCGCATTCCCATTGTTACAAGGCATTGTGCAAAGCGATGATCCAAAAGTAGCGTTTAAAGATGTGGATATCGCCCTTCTTGTGGGTGCACGTCCGCGCGGCCCGGGAATGGAGCGTAAAGACCTGCTGGAAGCCAATGGCGCGATCTTCACCGCTCAAGGCAAGGCACTCAATGAAGTGGCTTCGCGCGATGTGAAGGTACTGGTGGTAGGCAACCCGGCTAATACCAATGCTTATATTGCAATGAAAAATGCGCCGGATCTGAACCCGGCTAATTTCACTGCCATGATGCGTCTGGATCACAACCGTGCACTGACTCAGATTGCTCAAAAAACCGGCAATGCAGTGACCGATGTAAACAAGATGATCATCTGGGGTAATCACTCTGCCACGCAGTATCCGGATCTGTTCCACGCCACCATCAAGGGCGAACCGGCGGCCGCTCTGATCAATGATCAAAAATGGCTGGAAACTAACTTCATCCCTACCGTGCAACAGCGCGGCGCGGCCGTTATTAAGGCCCGTGGCTTGTCTTCTGCAGCTTCTGCTGCCAATGCTGCCATCGACCATATCCGTAACTGGGTACTGGGCACAGCAGACGGCGACTGGGTCACCATGGGCGTTCCTGCCAATGGCGAATATGGCTACAGCGATCTGATCTTTGGTTACCCGGTTACATGTAAAGACGGCAAATACAGCATTGTTGAAGGACTGGAAATCAGCGACTTCAGCCGCAGCCGTATGGATGCCAGCGCTCAGGAATTATCTGAAGAGCGTGATGCTGTAAAACATCTGTTAGGTTAATTTCATCTGACTTAAAAAAAAGGGGCGGAGACGCCCCTTTTGTTGTTATTAAACAACATTTATTTTTTAGCTTCTGCTTAGCACAAAAAAAAAAGGCGAACCCAAAGGTTCGCCTTTTTTTCAACGGTTACTCCACCAGCTTACTTAGCCTTAATGGTGTACAACGCTGTCTTACCTGCTTCAACAGTACCTGTTGCAAAGGCTGTAACACCTGCAAACTGATCCACATTGCTTAATACAACCGGGCTGACAATCGATACCGCATTAGCGGTCAGATAATCCAGATCCAGTTCCAGAACAGCATCACCCGCTTTAACGCGTGAACCTTGTTCCAGTAAACGGGTAAAGCCCTTACCACCCAACTTCACAGTATCCAGACCGATATGGACAATCAGCTCAGCGCCGTTATCTGCAATCAGTGCAAATGCGTGATTGGTGTTAAAGATTTTAGCAATCACACCATCCACAGGAGCAACAACCAGCTTACCTGTAGGGCGGATCGCCAGGCCTTCACCAACGGCCTTGCTTGAAAATGCTGCATCTGGCACTTGTTCCAACGCGACGACTTCACCCGACATAGGGGCCAGCAAGACTAAGTCACCGCTTACTTTCTTTACGACCGGAGCCGGAGCACTTGCAACCGGAGCTGCACCACCTTTACCAGCCAGAATCTGGCTCATACGGGTAGCAACCAGTTCAGCTTTAGGTCCGACAATAATTTGCACACTGTTTTTATTCAGCTTGATCACACCGGATGCACCAAGACGCTTGGCAGCAGCTTCGTTCACAACAGCAGTGTCATTCAGAGTTAAACGCAAACGGGTGATGCAAGAATCAATAGACACAACGTTAGCAGAGCCACCGATTACATCAACATAGGCGCGGGCCAGTGAATCTGTATCAGTATTAACCGGAGTGGTGTCTTCTTCAGAAACATCTTCGTCATCTTCACGACCAGGAGTCTTCAGGCTTAAAGCCTTGATCGCAGCACGGAAGCTGAAGTAGTAAATTGCGAAGAAAACCAGACCTTGTGGAATCAGCATGAACCAGTCTTTGGCCAGCGGATTACGCGCACCAAGGAACATATCCACGAAACCGGCACTGAAACCGAAACCAGAGATCCATTGCATACTTGCAGCGATATAAACTGACAAACCTGTCAGGAACGCGTGCAGCAAGTAAAGCAGCGGAGCTACAAACATAAAGGAGAATTCAAGCGGCTCAGTCACACCAGTGAAGAAGGCAGCAAAAGAAGCAGCAATCATCAGGGAAGCAACACGGGCTTTGTTTTGTGGCTTAGCAGCATGGTAGATCGCTAAAGCCGCGCCTGGCAGACCGAACATCATGATCGGGAAGAAACCAGCCTGGTACATACCAGTAATACCCAATACAGCCTTACCTTCAGCCAGGGACTTAGCGCCACCCAGGAAATTAGGGATGTCATTGATACCGGCAACGTCAAACCAGAACACGCTGTTCAGGGCGTGATGCAGAC
>JBOFGM010000282.1:0-6130 GCA_051649105.1 Iodobacter sp.
CTTCATAATGCAAATCCAGCTCTTCTCGCAGAGTGCGCAGGCAATCGCGGCTGTATTCAGCCAGCGGCACCATCCGGCCTTTATTAATTTCATAAGAGGACGCATTGCAATTGGCCAGCATTCTTGCCATCCAGGCCAGCTGGAAAAAGCTGCCATCCGGGCGGATTTTTAACGGGGAATGCGGCTGAGTCAGCCATTTAACCGCCTTCCAGGGGATGCCCGGAGCCGCCCATGGCGCGGCATAACCCGGAGAAACCTGTCCGGCATTAGCAAAGCTCGTTTCGGTGGCAGGCCCGTCCAGTTGTTCCAGTACGGTGACGCTGCATCCCGCTGCGCGCAGATAGTGCGCAGTGGCGACACCAACCACGCCAGCTCCGATGACAATAACTTGCATATTTATTTTGTCCTTAACCCGGTGGGGTGATTACTGTTTGCAGCATATCGCTGAGATGATCATTCAGCGATTGGTGATTCCCCTTGCATAAGTATATTGATGCATTAATTCCCTGATTTAAAAAAAGGATCCACCCCACTTTTATAAATTAGCGCAATTTCATTCCATCCAGAATCAAATTAAAAGCATATGCCATATCCGGCACGGCGGCAGACTATCTGATTTTTATTACAAAGATCCGCTCTGTTTACCGCAAAGATATGTATTGCCATCAGCATAAACATACCGTACGATTGGTTTGTTTTTTTACCAAAGCACCGCCATGTCCAAACCCGTTACCCGGCAACAGCTGATTGAACAAGCCACCTTGTTGTTCAGAATGAAAGGTTATGCCGCCACCAGCATTGGTGAAATTGTTCAGGCCTGTGGTATTACCAAGGGCAGCCTTTACCACCATTTCCCGGGTAAAGAGGCGCTGGGCTTAGCCACAATAGAGCAGCTGGAGCAGTACTATGATCAGCATCTGTTTTCGCTGATTAATCCCCGCCAGCCAGCCGCCAGCCTCGCCGCTTTTAATCAAGCGGTGGAGGACTTCTTTTTGCGGCATCCCAATGGCTGCCTGCTGGCCAATCTGAGCCTTGAAATGAGCAGCGGCGACGAGCCGTTCAAACAAAAGATTCTGGATTTTTTTGCCCGCTGGCAGGAAGGTTACCAGCAGATATTTAGTGTTTTTTACCCCGCAGCTCAGGCAAAAATACTGGCTGAAGATGCACTGGCTACGGTACAGGGCTGCATTCTGATGTACCGGATCACCGGCAAAATTGAATCTTTGCAGCGCCAGCATCAAATTTTATTAAGCCACTGCGCTTAACCCATCGCCGGCTGTGCCGGCTTTTTAACAGCATAAAAACATACCAATCGTTTGGTATACATCTGGAGAAACAGCATGAACCGGACCACGTTAAAACATGCATTGAAAGCAGGTACAGGAGGATTTCTGGCCATTTTGCTGCTGGCCAGCCTGAGCGAGCTGGGTGCTGCGGCGCTGATTATGGCGCCATTTGGAGCCTCATGCGTTTTGCTGTTTGCCTTGCCCGATGCACCGCTTTCGCAGCCAAGGAATGTGATTGGCGGGCATTTACTGACTGCCGCCGTGGGGCTGGCCGTTTATACCCTGGCACCACATACCGCCCTTTTTGCGGCTTTAGCCGTTGGCATCGCCATTGCCGCTATGGTGCTGACTAAAACCACCCATCCGCCAGCCGGGGCCAACCCTTTGCTGTTTTTTCTGGCGGCCAAACCGCTCAGCCCCTGGTTTCTGCTGACGCCCGTTGCCAGCGGCGCGGTATTGCTGGTGCTGGTGGCCATGCTTTATCACCGGGCCACCCAACGCTATCCGGCGACCCCTTAGGCGGCAATCACCATATCAACGTGTGGAATATTATCTTCCAGGTATTCCGGCCCGGCGGCGATAAAGCCAAACCGGCCATAGAAACCTTGCAGATGAGATTGCGCACCGATCTGGTGGCCAAGGCCCGGATACAATAAGCCGGACTGACGCAGCCCTTCTGCGACCAGCTTAGAGCCGGTTCCGCCACGCCGTGCATCGGCGTGGGTAATCACCCGGCCAATCGATGGCTCAGGATATTTAAGGCCTGGCGGCACCAGCCGCAATGCCGCCAATATCCGGCCATTTTGATCCCGGCCCAGTAAATGCTGAGAAACAGCATCGTACTGATCCATATCCGGATAGGCGCAGTTTTGCTCCACCACAAAAATATCCTGCCGCAACTTAAGATAGCCATAGAGTGTTAAGGCATCAAACTCTTCTAAACGATACCAGCGCCATTGCAATTCCATTTTCCAGCTCCAAAAAAAGGCCGCCACAGGCAGCCTTTTTAAACTTGTTACATCGCCATCAAAACCTGCTTAGCAGCCCAGCTTTTCACGCCATTTGGCAATTTGCACCAGCACCTGGAAGGGCGCCGTTCCGCCCACATGATTGCGGGCATTTAAAGAGCCTTCCAGCGTCAGCACTTCAAAAATATCTTCACCAATTAAAGGGGAAAAACTTTGCAGCTCGACCAGTTGTAAATCACCCAGATCTTTATGCTTTTGCTCGGCATAACGCACCGCCAGAGCCACCGCTTCATGCGCATCACGGAATGGCAGACCACGTTTCACCAGATAATCAGCCAGATCGGTTGCGGTTGAAAAACCTTGTTTTACCGCACGGATCATCGCTTCAGGCTTAACCGTAATACCGCGCATCATATCCGCGTAAATACGCAGGGTATCGGTCAGGGTATCAACCGTATCAAACAGTGGTTCTTTGTCTTCCTGATTGTCTTTATTGTAAGCCAGTGGCTGGCCCTTCATTAAAGTCAGCAGGGAAATCAGGCTGCCATTCACCCGGCCGGATTTACCGCGCACCAGCTCTGGTACATCCGGGTTTTTCTTTTGCGGCATAATCGAGCTGCCGGTACAGAAACGGTCGGCAATATCAATAAAGCCATAACGCGGGCTCATCCACAAAATAAGCTCTTCTGACAGACGGGATAAATGCGTCATCACCAGGGCGCCGGCGGCCGTAAATTCAATTGCAAAATCACGATCTGAAACCGCATCCAGTGAATTCTGACAAACCTCATCAAAACCCAGCAATTGAGCGGTGTATTCACGGTCAATCGGATAAGTGGTACCGGCCAGCGCGGCCGACCCCAGTGGTAAACGGTTAACCCGTTTGCGGGCATCAATCAGACGCTCGGCATCCCGGCCCAGCATTTCCACATAGGCCATCATATGATGGCCAAAGGTCACTGGCTGAGCGACTTGCAAATGGGTAAAGCCTGGCATGACGGTGGAGGCATTTTTTTCGGCCAGATCAATCAGGGAAGCCTGCAGCTCATGTACCAGCCCGACCAATAAATCGATGGAACCACGCAAATAAAGACGAATATCGGTGGCAACCTGATCATTGCGGCTGCGGCCGGTATGCAGACGCTTACCTGCATCACCAATCATCTGAGTCAGACGGCGCTCGATATTCATATGCACGTCTTCCAGATCCAGGCTCCATGCAAACTGGCCCTCACGGATCTCGTTCAAGATATCGGCCATGCCGCCTTGAATCGACTTAAGATCTTCTTCTGCTAATACGCCAACTTTATGCAGCATGGCTGCATGTGCCAAAGAGCCTTGAATATCCACTTCAGCCATGCGTTTATCAAAATCCACCGACGCGGTATAACGCTTGACGAGTTCGGTAACCGGCTCGTTAAAACGGCCAGACCACATCTTCTTGCTTTGATCTTGCATGCTTATTTCCTGATCGAATCTGATTTAGGGCAAATTATCGCTGTCAGCCACAATCATACATAAATTTCAGGGGGATAAACCATTGATGGATTTTCAACGGACAAGAGATCTTATCCCACAGCTCTATAAATAAAAGAACCTATACTCAACATGGGTTTCAGCGATAAAGCAGATAATTACTTATCGCTCCGGGGAAAAAACCGGTAAAAAACAAGAAGAATCGGAGAAATCCCACGAACTACGGCTGCTCCAAAGGAGTAAAGGCCCGTATAATCCGCAGCATATATTGGCCACTCTGTTTACAGCACAAATATGACATGCAAATATACTAAATAAAAGGCATTACCATTAAGTAATTATTATAAACACCTGTCATCTGAACCTATTATCTTTTAAGAAGCCAGACCGCTCTTTTTATAAATATGCGTTTTAATTATTACACCGCTAATCTGTAAAAATGATCATTGGCTTAAATTGTTATTGAATACGGTGAAGCGCTAAGCCTAGCCCCATCGGAGAGTAAGTCAGCAATGTCCAGAGACATGAAAAAAACAGTACGCAGCAGCAGTGCCAGCACCGGCAGCCGTAAAAGCGGTGGCGGCGGCTCTTTACTGACAGGTCTGCTGATCGGTTTATTTGGTGGTGTGGCGGTCGCAGTCGCAGTGGCGGTATTTTTAAACCGCAGTGGTAATCCCTTTGCCGGAAAAGCCAGTACCACGCCCGCCGATGCCATTTCTTCTGCTCCGGCCGGACAAACTCCGCCCGCCCCTGAAGTTTTGTCCCCGGGTGGCAAAAATGATGTGGTGATTGTGACCCCGCCACCTGTTGCCTCTGCGGTAAAAAATGAAAATGGCGAGCGTTTTGATTTTTATAAGATGCTGCCGGAACTGGCAGAGAAAAATGCTGCCGAAGCACCCAAGCCCGTAGAAACCAAAAAGCCGGAAGCCAGCCCGCCGGTAAAAGTTCAGGTGCCTAAAGGGGCTTATTTACAGATTGGCGCATTCCAAAATGAGCAAGATGCAGATAATCTCAAGGCCAAGCTCGCCCTGCTTGGCGTTGAAGCCAGAATTCAGACCAGCGATATTCCCGGCAAAGGAATCTGGCACCGTGTTCGTCTCGGGCCATTTAACTCAAGCAATGAGCTGGATAATGCCCGTGCACAACTTAAAGCCAATGGCGTAGACAGCGCCGTTGCCAAATAACTTTCAGGATCTCCGTATGTTAAATACCTGGCTCAAACGATTACTGATTACCACCACCTTATTGGCGGCAAGCCTTGCCCATGCAGAACTGCGTGAAGGAGTGGAATATAAAAATATGGCCAAGCCACAGGCCGTTGCCGTGGCAGGCAAAAGTGAAGTGATTGAATTCTTTTGGTATGGCTGCCCGCATTGCTTTACCGTGGCACCCGCAGTGGAAGACTGGGCCAGCAAATTACCTGCCCATGTAAACTTCCGCCGCGTCCATGTGGCATGGCCGGGTCGCAGCGATATGGCGGGTCACACCAAGATTTTTATTGCCCTGCAAGCCATGGGGCTGGAAGCCAAGCAACAGCTGGCCGTAATGACAGCGGTGCAAAAAGACCGTATCGAGCTGCGTAAAGAAGACGTGCTGTTTGCCTGGATTAAAAAACAAGGCATTGATGTGGCCAAATTCAAGGCTCAGTACAACTCATTCAGCAGCAGCGCCCAGCTGAGTAAACTGGAACAAATGACACGTGATTATCAGGTTGATGGCGTGCCGATGTTTGTTGTGAACGGTAAATATGTCACAAGCCCGGCCATGGTGGGTGCAGAAGATGGCACTATCACTAAAGTGATTGATGAATTACTCGCCAAAGATAAGCCTGCTGCCAAGCCGAAAAAGAAATAAGGCCGGCAACAGACAGCGCCCCGGGTATCCATCGGGGCGTTTTTTTATGCCCGCAATAAACGCAACCCCAATCATGTCGTTACAGACGGCCCCCATAACCACCGGAGCTTTTACAATGCAATGGATTGATCTGCGAAGCGATACTGTTACCCAGCCCACTCCCGCCATGCGGACCGCCATGATGAATGCCGTGGTGGGCGATGATGTTTATGGTGACGATCAAACCGTCAACGAGCTGGAAACCCTGGCGGCACAAACGCTGGGATTTGAAGCGGCGCTGTTTGTCCCTACCGGCACCTTTGGCAATCAGCTGGCCTTGTTTACCCATTGCGAACGGGGCGACGAAGTGCTGCTGGGTGAAGACAGCCATATTGTCTGGCATGAAGTTGGTGGTGCCGCCGTGATTGCCGGCGTGAATCTGCGCCCATATTTTTTAATAACATATTGTCGCTGTCGGGCAAAGATACTCTCTGGACACCAAGACCATGTCTATGGGTTCAAGAATAACAGAATATTGGCCATTTGAAACTCGAAAGTCATCACTTT
>JBOFGM010000283.1:0-5449 GCA_051649105.1 Iodobacter sp.
GGTTCCACTGTCGGCAAATTCTGCCTCACCCGCAAACGCCGATAACGGCAAACCCAGAGCCCCCGCCAGTGCAGACAGCGGCGGGCCGGCGCGGCACACCGCGGTATTGGCTGTCAGCGTGGCCACATCCCCGTCAAAGCTCACCGGAATAATCCCGGCCGCCAACTCTAAGCTCACCGCCGCCTGCTGCCCGCGGATCACCGCTGCAGTACCCAGACTCGGATGCCCTGCAAAAGCCATTTCCGAAACAGGGGTAAAAATTCTGACCCTGGCACTGGCCACGTCAGAGGGAAACACAAAGGTGGTTTCCGATAAATTAAGCTGCGCTGCCAGCAATTGCATGGTCCGCTCATCCAGACCCGTCGCATCCGTAAACACCGCCAGCGGATTGCCCGCGTAATGGGTTTGGGCAAACACATTCATCAGACGATATGAATAAACGGGCATAGCTCATCAGGCCGGAAGCAGTAAATAATCAGCATGCCGGATTCTGGCTAAAAACGACAGAAGAAGTCTGCCTCCCCCATAAAACGACCACAAATGTGCCACATTCAACCCGTAGAATGACGTTTACATGGCAAATTACCCCCACAAAAAAGGAAAACTTTTGCCAGAGCGCGAAGAGGACGTCAGACTTCTGCGCTGAGGTCTGTATAATGCCGGCGATACAGCCTAAAGCTTCCTGCACTTACTTGGTTCAAAGATGATTCGTAAATTGATCGGCAAAGTACTACGCCGCCCAGGCAAACGTGTGCTTCACGCAAAACATTACGGCATTCGCCGTGACCAACTTCATTCCGGCGCGCTGAAAGTGTGTGACCGGCTGCAGGACGCAGGCTTTGAAGCCTATATCGTCGGCGGCGCGGTACGGGATTTGATGCTGGATAAATCACCCAAAGATTTTGATGTCGCCACCAGCGCAACGCCAGAACAGGTGCGGCATGTATTTCATCGCTCGCGCATTATTGGCCGCCGCTTTCGCATTGTGCATGTGCCCTTTGGTGAAGAAATCATCGAAGTCACCACTTTCCGCGGTGCCAGCGAGGCACCAACCGACGCCAGTGGCCGTATCCTGCGTGATAATGCCTATGGCAATATTGAAGAAGATGCTTCCCGCCGTGATTTCACCGTTAATGCGCTGTATTACAACCCGCGCAACGAAGAAATTCTGGATTTCCACCACGGTGTGTCCGATCTGGAAAACAAGCGCCTGACCATGATTGGCGACCCGGATCTGCGTTATCGCGAAGATCCGGTACGGATGCTGCGTGCAATCCGCTTATCGGCCAAATTAGGTCTGACCATTGCTCCGGCCACCAAAACTCCGATTCTGATTCACGCCAAATTGCTGGAAAACATCCCTTCTGCGCGTTTATTTGATGAAATGATGAAGTTGCTGTTGTCGGGCAGTGCCTGGGCTTGCCTGATGGCCCTGCGCGAAAATGGTCTGCATAAGCTCTTGTTCCCGCTGCTGGATAAGCTGCTGTCCAAACCAGAAACCGCGGCCTTTTTGCGTAAAGCACTGGAAAGCACCGATCAGCGGCTGAATGAAGATAAGCCTGTTTCGGCCGGCTTCTTATTTGCCGCCCTGCTGTGGCATGAAGTGGAAGCCGACTGGATTAAACGTCAGGCCGCCGGGGAATATCCGGTACCGGCTCTGGTGGAAGCCATGAATACGGTGGAAAGCAAGGTGCAAAAACGCTTGGCGATTCCTAACCGTTATGGCGCAGCCATGAAAGAAATCTGGCTGTTACAGCCGCGCTTTGAACAGCGTGTCGGCACCCGGCCATGGCGTTTAATGGAACAACAGCGCTTCAGAGCTTCTTATGACTTTCTGATGCTGCGGGTTGAATGTGGCATGGTGGATCAATCACTGGGCGACTGGTGGACAAGCTTCCAGAATGCCGATGAAGATACCAGAATGGCCCTGATGGCCAGCGCGGCAGATAATGGCAAACCGGCTTCTTCGGCCCCGGCCAGAAAACGCCGTCGTCGTAAACCTGCGGCGCCAAAAACCGGCGAATAAGCGGCGGTTTAAACACACAAAACCCAAATCTTAAAACTCAGCCGGGCGGCACCAGGATCTCTGGTACTCCGGCTCTGAGGTTCAAGCTTTGGGTTTTATGCTTTGCAAGGCCATAAATTAAATATGAGTACCATCGCTTTTATCGCACTGGGTGCCAATTTAGGCCACCCGGTTCAGCAATTAGAGCAGGCCTTGGATTTACTGGCCCGCCTGCCCGATACTCAGTTGCTGCAGCAATCCAGTTTTTACTCCAGCAGCGCCATTGGCTATACCGATCAGCCCGATTTTGTAAATGCTGTGGCCCGGCTGGAAACCACCTTAAGCGCACAAGAGCTGCTGCAAGCGCTGTTGGGAATTGAAGCGGCTTGCGGCCGGCAGCGCACGTTTCAGGATGCACCCCGCACACTGGATCTGGATTTATTGCTCTATGGCGATGCCTGTATCAACGAAGATCATTTGATTGTGCCCCACCCCCGAATGCATCTGCGCGCCTTTGTTTTACGCCCGCTGACCGAAATCGCACCGGATATTTTTATCAGTGGCCGCGGCCCTGCAGCGGACTTTTTACCGCAAGTCGCCGATCAGGTTCTGTCAGTACTTACAGTAAGTAAGTCTCTGGGGTAGACTTGCTGCATTGCGTCACAAACGCCAAACTCCCATGGACCATCCTATACCATGAAAACCACCGTTAGTACCTTGCAGAACATGAAGCAATCCGGGCAAAAAATCACCATGCTCACTTGCTACGATGCCAGCTTTGCCAGTCTTTTGGACGATGCCGGAGTAGAAATTCTGTTGGTTGGCGATTCACTCGGCAACGTTATTCAAGGGCACGGCTCAACCCTGCCGGTCAGCCTGGACGATATGGCTTATCACACCGCATGTGTGGCCCGCGGCAGCAAAGATGCCCTGGTGCTGGCCGATATGCCTTTTGGCAGTTATCAGGTTTCCCCGCAGCAGGCCTATGCCAGTGCAGCCAAACTGATGGCCGCCGGTGCAGAAATGGTAAAACTGGAAGGCGGCATGATTATGGCCGAGACGGTTGATTTTCTGGCTAACCGCGGCATTCCGGTCTGTACTCATATCGGCCTGCAGCCTCAGTCGGTGAATGTCTACGGTGGTTACAAGGTACAAGGAAAAAGCGAATTTGATGCCGAAATCCTCAAGCGCGATGCACTGGCTCATCAGTCTGCCGGTGCGGCGCTGGTTCTGATGGAAATGGTACCGGCCCATGTGGCTAAAACTGTCACCGAAGCGCTGAGCGTTCCTACCATCGGTATTGGTGCCGGGGTGGATGTCGATGGCCAGGTGCTGGTTCTGCATGACATGCTTGCCGTTTATCCGGGTAAAAAAGCCCTTTTTGTAAAAAACTTTATGGCAGGCAGCCACAGCATTCAAGCGGCCGTAGAGGCTTATGTTAAAGCAGTGAAAGGCATGACCTTCCCGGCAGATGAACACAGCTTCTGATCCGCCGCGGGCTGATTAAAAGAGTATTTCATGGATTTCACCCGTCCCGCGGCCTACCCTGCTGCGGGGCGCATCTTGCGCAAAACTCTTTGCGGTCATCCCTTAATATAAATAACGGTTATTTATGAAAATCATCCATAGCATTGAAGAATTGCGCGCCTGGCGCGCCACCGTCGACAGCGTCGCTTTTGTCCCTACCATGGGCAATTTGCATGCCGGACATATGACCTTGATCGACGCCGCACGTAAAGAAGCCAAACATATCGTGGTCAGCATCTTTGTAAACCGCCTGCAATTTGGTCAGGGTGAGGACTTTGATGTCTACCCCCGCACTTTAGAGCAGGATGCCGCGCTGATTATGGCTCAGGGCGGAGCCGATGTGATTTTTGCTCCGGATGAAAAAGTACTCTATCCCAAGGTGATTCAACAGTATCAGGTTGAGCCTCCTGCCATCCAGGATGAACTCTGTGGCGCGTTCCGCCCGGGGCATTTCCGTGGTGTGGCCACCGTGGTCACCAAGCTGTTTAATATTGTGCAGCCCAATGTTGCCTGTTTTGGTAAAAAAGATTACCAGCAGCTGTTTGTGATTAAAAGCATGGTGGAAGACTTAAATCAGCCGGTAAAAATTGTGGCGGTCGATACCGGCCGTGGCAACGATGGCCTGGCCCTGTCTTCCCGAAACGGTTATCTCAGCCCGGAACATAAGCTGGAGGCGACCCGTATTTATCATCACCTCAGCCGTATGAAAGCCGCCATTGAAGCCGGTGAGCGCGATTACGAACGTCTGAGCCAGGAAACCACGGACGATCTGCTGGCCCGCGGCTGGGCCAATGTGGATTACGTTGAAATGCGTAATGCATTAAGCCTGAAACCGGCGGCGGTCACCGATCATCAGCTGGTAATTCTGATTGCAGCCCGTCTGGGACACACCCGTCTGATTGATAATATTGAAATCAGTCTGTAATACCGCACGACCCTTCTTATCTGCGCTGCAGATAAGAAGGCTTCATATCCTCTGCAGCAAAGCTCGGTCAGGCAAGATCCTCGTTCTTCTACTAAATTAAGCTAATCCCGACCGTTAATCAGACCCCGGCATGGCCTCCCCCCTCCTTCTGGCATTACGATGAAAACCCCCTTTGGGAAAAAAGGCGGGATATGGGCCCTGATCATGCTCCTTCTGCTGCTTTATGCCCTCACCCCATTGTTCTCCAGGCTGGAGCTGTACGCCTATGATGCCGGCGTGCGCCTGACCTCCCTTCAGGCCGATCCCCGTATTGCCATCATTGCCATTGATCAGGCCAGTATTAATCATTTGGGCCCCCTGCCCTGGTCCCGTGATCTCTATGCCAGGCTGATTGCCCAACTTGCCCCCGCCGGGGCTAAAGTCATTGCCACTGATGTCTTGTTTACCGGGCCGCAGCAGGACCGGGGCCTGATCTATATCGAACAACTACAGCGGCTTTATCAGGAAGACCACTCAGACAGTATCAACCGGGCAGCCATCGGCTCCGTCTTAACCGAAGCCCTGAAAAAACTGAATGTGGATCAGCAATTGGCCGGTAGTATGGCCTCTGCCGGTAATGTCATCCTGCCGGTGATGTTTGAAACCGGCGGCCAGCGGGATAAGCCGGATACGCTGCTGCCTGGCGTGCAAAAATGGCAGCTGGCTCTGCGCGCCCATCCGGAGGACTGGCCCCCGTTCAATGCAGCCAGCCAGCCTTTTGCACCACTGGCCGCCGCTGCCGCCGGCATAGGCAGCGAAAATATCCAGCCCGATGACGATAATGTGGTGCGCAGCATGCCACTGGCCTTGCACTACTCCGGCAAAATCTATCCCTCATTTACTCTGGTCACCGCCGCGCGCAGCCTGAATCTGAAGCCGGATCAAATCAAACTGACCGCGGGCGAGTCCGTCTTACTGGGCGAGGCAGAGCTGCCAGTCAGCTCCCCGGCCTT
>JBOFGM010000284.1:0-6425 GCA_051649105.1 Iodobacter sp.
CTCAATCGCCGGTAATCCACCCTGATTCAGCAGCCATTTAAATACCAGTCCGGCCACATAAATACCAAAGGTTGGCGGCGTGTTGTACATCGACTCGGCATCGCTGTGTACGCTGTAATCCATCATGGTCGGGGTATTAGCCCGGGCCTTGCCCAGCAAGTCTTCACGGATAATGGCAATACATAAGCCCGACGGGCCGATATTCTTTTGCGCACCGGCATAGATCATGCCAAATTGCGACACATCCACCGGACGCGACAAGATACTGGATGACATATCGCAAATCAGCGGCACGTCGCTCTGTGGAACCCCTGCAAACTCTACGCCACCAATGGTTTCATTGGCACAGTAATGCAGCAAGGACGCTTCAGGCGAGCGCTTCCAGAGCGATTCATCCGGCACATAATTAAATTGGCGGTCTTCGCTGGAGGCAATCACATTGACATGGGCAAAGCGCTTCATTTCTTTAATGGCGATTTTGGACCAGTGCCCGGTATTGACCACGTCGATGGTGCCGCCTTCGGCCAGCAGATTCAGCGGAATCATCGAAAAATGCAGATGGGCGCCGCCTTGCAAAAACAGCACTTTATAATTGGCCGGAATGCTCAGCAGCTTTCTGAAGTCGGCTTCGGCTTCATGAATAATTTGCGTAAATTCTTTACCGCGATGGCTCATTTCCATCACGCACATCCCCGAGCCATGCCAGTCGGTCAGCTCTTGCTGCACAGTCAGCAGCACTTCACGGGGCAATACGGCAGGACCTGCAGAAAAATTATAAATCTGTGTCATAGCGGGCAATCCATCAGGCTAACAGGAAATGGGCGCGGGCAACCGCAACCGGCTTACTGCGGTCATCCTGCCAGGCAGTCATCAGCACATTGGCGACGCGCTTACCCTGGCGGATAATTTCACACTGACCGTACAATTCAACCGGCCGGCCGGTACGTAAAAAATCGATGGAAAAATCAACAATTTTAGGCACGCTTTGCGCTTCGGATGCCCACATCACATGCAAAATCGCTGCGTTTTCCAGAAAACCACCAATCACACCGCCATGCAGGGCCGGCAATAAAGTATTGCCAATATTATGCGGTTGAAAGGGTAAATAAAACAGCGGCTGGCCATTTTCTTCGCGGCTCTGAATCCCCAGCAGACGCGCATAGGGCACGGCATCAATAGCAAGGGATAAGGAATCAAAACTGGTAATCGGCGGGCTCATGCCACTACCTCACGGACAGAATTGCGCATAAAGGTACCCACGCTGTAGGCAATCGGATCATGGATATCTTCCTGATAAGCCGTGGCACGGGTAAAGGCAATTTGCGCAGTCAGCTTATAGCATTCTGCCTTGCAATAAACCGGTAAGTCAGGTTTGGCCGGGCGCAGGTAATCCAGGCGTAAATCAAGTGTGGCTATCGGTTCCACTTCCGTCATCATCGTGTAAATCGCACCGGCACTGGTTGAATCCACGAGAGACGTCACGGCTCCGCCATGAATCACCCGGGTGGCCGGGTTACCAATCAGCTCGTCTTTAAACGGCAGGCACACTGTCAGGCTGCCAAAATGCGCTTCAATAAATTCAAACCCCAGGGTCTGGCAGTGTGGCAGTGCCATAAACCAGTTGGAGATTTGTTTAAACAGTTCCGGTGATGCAACAGGTCGTTCGCTCATTGACCATCCCCCAATAAGGTTCCGCACAAAACACTGGCCTGTCATGCAGGCCAGTGTTGCGTCAGAGTGATTATCCGTTAACCGGATCATCACCCTCAGTTTCGTCACCCTCAACCGCCGGGGTTGCTGGTGCTTCACCCTCTGCTGCAGGGGTGTCGCCTTCAGCCGGCAATTCATCCTCATCCAGCAAATCATCGTCAGAATCGGTTTCGCAAACCTTTTCCAGACCCGACAACAATTCGCCTTCATCCAGATTAATCAGTCGTACACCTTGCGCTGCACGGCCGGTTTCACGGATTTCTGCCACCTTGGTACGAATCAGCACGCCACCTGTGGTAATCAGCATCACGTCATCGGAATCTTCAACCAGAGTTGCCGCAACAAGCTTACCGTTGCGATCCCCGGTATCAATAGCGATCACACCCTGAGTACCACGACTGGTCAGACGATAATCGCCAACCGGAGTGCGCTTGCCATAACCATTTTCGGTTGCAACCAGCACTTGCTGATCATCACGCTCAGCCACCAGCAGGGAAATCACTTTCTGACCTTCCTGCAGCATCATGCCGCGAACACCCGTTGCCGTACGGCCCATGGCACGAACATCGCCTTCATGGAAACGCACCGACTTACCTGCATCAGAGAACATCATGATCTGATCGCCACCATGAGTCAGCGCAACGCCGATCAGGTAGTCATCCATATCCAGACCCACGGCAATAATGCCCTTCTTCATTGGCCGGGAGAAATGGACCAGTGAAGTCTTTTTCACCGTCCCCATTGCTGTGGCCATAAAGACAAACTGATCTTCAGTGAATTCTTTAACCGGCAGAATGGCGCTGATTTTCTCGCCATCTTGCAATGGCAACAGATTGACAATCGGCTTACCACGGCTGTTGCGGCCACCCTGTGGCACGTTATAAACCTTCAGCCAGTACACACGGCCATGTGATGAGAAGCACAGCACATAATCATGGGTATTTGCGACAAACAGATTGTCGATAAAATCGTCTTCCTTGGTGGCTGCGGCTTGTTTGCCACGGCCGCCACGGCGTTGCGAGCGATATTCATCGGCCGGAGTGGCCTTCATATAGCCACTGTGCGTCAGTGTCACCACCATATCCTGCGGAGTGATCAAGTCTTCCAGACTTAAATCTTCGCCGTAGGCAATGATTTCTGATTTACGCACATCACCGAACACAGTTTTAACTTCATTCAGTTCGGTCACAATAATGTCGGTCACACGCTCTTCGCGGGCCAGGATATCGAGCAAATCGATCACCTTGTCCATCACATCGCGGTACTCACCGACAATCTTATCTTGCTCCAGACCCGTCAGGCGTTGCAGACGCAATTCCAGAATGGCCTGAGCCTGAACTTCAGACAGGCGATAGCCCTCTGTCAGACTAAAACCAAATTCCGCGGCCAGGCCATCAGGACGCGACGCAGTAGCGTCCGTGCGGCTGAGCATATCTTCCACCAGCTCAGAGCGCCAGGTACGGCCCATCAGGCTGACCTTGGCTTCTGCAGGAGTTGGAGCCGCTTTGATCAGAGCGATAATCTCGTCCACATTGGACAAAGCAACCGCCAGACCTTCCAGAATATGCCCGCGCTCACGCGCTTTACGCAATTCAAATACGGTACGGCGGGTCACCACTTCACGGCGGTGACGCAGGAAGCATTCCAGAACTTGCTTGATATTCAGCAGGCGCGGCTGGCCATCGACCAGTGCCACCATATTGATACCAAAGCTGTCCTGCAGCTGAGTGTGCTTATAGAGATTATTTAAAATAACCTCGGCCACTTCACTGCGTTTAAGCTCGATCACCACGCGCATCCCCGATTTATCCGATTCATCACGGATTTCGGTAATACCTTCAATGGTTTTCTCGCGGACCAGCTCGGCAATACGCTCTAACAGACGCGCTTTATTCACCTGATAAGGCAGCTCATCCACAATGATGGCCTGCTTATCACGGCTGACATCTTCAAAGTGCGTCCGGGCCCGCATAATGACCCGGCCGCGGCCGGTGCGATAACCTTCACGCACGCCATGCACGCCATAGATAATACCGGCGGTAGGGAAGTCAGGCGCTGGAATGATGTCGATAATCTCATCGATAGTCAGCTCTGAATTGGCCAGTAAAGCCAGACAGGCATCAATCACCTCGGTGAGATTATGCGGTGGAATATTAGTGGCCATACCCACTGCAATCCCGGATGAGCCATTAATCAGCAGATTAGGCACACGGGTTGGCAGAACGGTAGGTTCCAGTTCTTTTTCATCATAGTTAGGAGTGAAATCGACGGTTTCTTTATCGATATCGGCCAGTAACTCGGAGGAAATTTTTTCTAAACGACATTCTGTGTATCGGTAGGCCGCCGCAGAATCACCGTCAATCGAGCCAAAGTTACCTTGGCCGTCAATAAGGGGATAACGCAGAGAGAAATCCTGTGCCATCCGGACCAGCGCCTCGTAGGCGGCGCTGTCACCGTGGGGATGGTATTTACCGAGCACGTCACCAATAACACGGGCACACTTCACATAGGAGCGATTCCAGACGTTATTGCTTTCATGCATTGCAAACAGAATGCGGCGGTGTACCGGCTTTAAGCCATCACGAACATCGGGCAAAGCGCGTCCCACAATTACGCTCATCGCGTAATCGAGGTAGGAGCGGCGCATTTCCTCTTCGAGACTTACCGGGATTGTTTCTTTGGCAAAGTTTTCGAGCATCTTGGATAGGGGCCGGGGCGTCATGTATTACGCACCATGCATCAGAGTCTTACAGAGACTAACGATGGTGCCGTTGCAATGCGGCAACACTTTGGTTGCTGCACGCGCGTTCGATCAGCAAGTGTACCACGAGGGCGTAGATGCTCCAATTGAGCCCCCCTTCCCCGTGCCTTGTCACAACAGAATCGGCACATAACGGCAAAAATTACAGCCTTACTATTTGCCGCAAGCATTGCGAAGCCATTAGAATGCAGCACGAGTATGGAAAAAAAGCCTTGACGGTAGCTCTCGCGAGGCTTATCCAGAACCTACAAGCAAATATAAATATCAGCTTGCTAAACGATTTTCTAGGAGATTAAAACTATGCTGTCGATCAAGCAATCCCTGACACGCCTTGCCGTTGTTGCTGCTATGGGTGCTTTAAGCACTGCTGCATTCGCTGGTGTTGAAGCCTACACCCAAAATGCCAACACTCCAGGCAATGTAATTAAGAACGGTATTGGCGAATGCTGGAGAGTGGGCACTTGGACTAAAGAAGCTGCAAACGTTGAAGGTTGTGATGGTTACGTGAAGCCTGTTGCTGCTGCTCCGGCTCCTGCTGCTAAACCAGCTCCGGCTCCTGTTGTTGCTGCTCCGGTGATCAGCACTAAGCACTTCACACTGAAATCCGACGTTCTGTTTGACTTCAACAAAGCATCCCTGAAACCAGCTGGTAAAGATGCTTTAGACAAGTTGTACGAAGAAGTTAAGGATATGGATCCTAAAGATGGCGAAGCTATCGTTATTGGTTACACAGACCGTATCGGTTCAGACAAGTATAACCAAGTACTGTCCGAAAAACGTGCTAAGTCTGTTGCTGACTACCTGACATCCAAGGGCGCTCCAGAAGGTAAAGTTAAGTTCGAAGGCCGTGGTAAGGCTGAGCCTGTAACTGGCGACACATGCGGCAAGATTAAAAACCGCGCTAAGCTGATTACATGCCTGGCTCCTGATCGTCGCGTTGAAATCGACATCAAAGGCACAAAAGAAGTAGTAACTCCAGCTAAGTAATCACTTAGACTGCACAAAAAGCCCCGCCAGTGCGGGGCTTTTTTACTTATTACCGGGAAAAACCAATGCGTAAACTTGCTCTCATTTTTTTGCTGACACTGACGAGCCAAACCGCCCTGGCCGATGCCGTTGCCGATTTAAAAAACTATCTGAGTAATACCCGCTCTTTACAAGCCAGCTTCAAGCAGACTGTAACTAATCAGCAAGGTAAAACGCAGGAAAGCAGCGGCACTCTTGCAATTTTACGTCCCGGACTCTTTCGCTGGGTTTATCAAAAACCATTTGAACAGCTGATTATTTCGGATGGAAAGCAAGTCTGGCTATACGATCCTGACCTGAAACAAGCAACCGTAAAAGCCATAGGCAAGACACTTGAAAGCAGCCCCGCGGCATTGCTGGCAGGCAATAATCAGTTTGAACAAAACTACACCCTGCGCACCTTAGACAGCCGTGACGGTATAGACTGGCTTCGGGCCATCCCCAAACAAGCAGATCAGTCATTTGATTTGATTAAACTGGGCTTCAGTCAAAGCCAGCTGGTACAAATGGAGCTGCATGATCATTTTGGCCAAACCACGCTGATTCGTTTTAGTGGCGTTAAAATCAATCCTAAACTGGACAACAGCCAGTTCCGCTTTACGCCGCCAAAAGACGCTGACGTAATTCGTGAATAAAGCCATCAGCGGTTGTTTCTTTACTCCTCAACGGATTCGTTAACGTGAGCGATTTATTTTCCCGGCCCGGCCATATTCCACTGGCCGAGCAATTACGCCCTAAAAATATCGGCGAAGTAGTCGGCCAAAGGCATTTACTGGCCCCCGGCAAGCCACTGGCTGCCGCCATCTCAGGCGGAAAACTGCATTCCATGATTTTATGGGGGCCGCCAGGCGTCGGTAAAACCACCCTGGCCCGGCTGCTATCCAGCGCTTTTGATGTGGAATTTATTGCGCTTTCTGCGGTGTTTTCC
>JBOFGM010000285.1:0-3321 GCA_051649105.1 Iodobacter sp.
TGATCCGCTATTTCTTTAACCTGCCCGGTCATATGGGTAATGGCCGAGGTACTCGCCACAAATTCACTCACCGACTGAGCAATACTGCGGACCGTATTTTCAACCTCAAGCACGCTGCTGCCTAAGGTAGCAAGGCTGCGGGTGCCCTCACCGGAGCGCTGCAGGCTTTCGCGGGATAATTCGCGGACATCCTCGGCGCTTTGCGCAACCGTGGCGATACTGGCGATCATTTCTTCAACCGAGCTGGCGGCAGCGGCAGAGGTCTCGTTCTGTTTTTGCGATGAAACGGCAACATGGCCGGCTTCAACAACCAACTGATGCGTTGCAACGGCAACCTGGCCGGCAGACGCCGTGACATGGCGGACCAAGGACGCAATTTTATCCATCATTTCATTAAAAACCAGGGATGCAATCCCAATTTCATCCTGCCCTTTGATTTCCAGCCGCTTCGTTAAATCGCCATCCCCTGATGCAATGGCACCTAAACCGTCGGCCATTCTTTGCAATGGCGCAGTGACTGCCGTACGAATAAAAAACCAGATAAACCCCAGCAAAAACAAACTCACGGCCAACGCAATCAGTAAAGATTTGGTGCGCTGGGCACTGTTATTCTGATAGATTTCTTTCAGCGAAATTTTCATACTGATGACGCCCAGGGTACTGTTTTCCGGCGCGTCATGGCATTGAATACATTGCTTGCCCAAATAATTTTTCATGTTTTTTGCAGGGCGCACCGCCAATAAATAGGGGCCTTCAGCATCTTCCCTTGTTTCTACAAAGGCATTTCCGGTTTGCAAAACCTGGCTTTCAATGGCATCCGGCTTCAGGTCTTTGGCTTGCTCATCGCCGACGGCCTCCCCGTGACGAACCAAACCACTGCGGACCACCCGCAAATCATTAATCACAGAAAGTTGCTTAATCTGATCCAAAAAGATATGCCGATTATGCATAGTGCCGGTCACCATCATGGCCGTTAACCCTGCCAGGGTTGATTCATACATGCTCATTGAAAAACTCTTGGCTTGCTCCACCGCGGCATGGCGACTGTTCTGGCTGTCCCAAAAAATAATGCTGCCCCATGCGATCAGCAGCACGGCCCAGATTGAAACCGTCAAACGAATCCAAATTTTAAAATTCGAAAAATTCAACATGGGCCCACACCTTTTAAGCTCAGCACTCATCCTAGCTTAGTCATTCAGACTTGCTGCAAAACGGCTCTGGTTTTGTGGCTTATTTTGGACAAATGCGGGCCAGAGCTTATAACGGGCCGGGCAGGGTCACACCCGATGCCGGAGCCTTGCAAGATGGCGGGGCAGGTTGAAAGCGCAGATAAATTATTGGTGCCAGACGGATTTAAAGTCGAACCAGCCCAAGGCATTCAGCTTAAGATCCTGCATGCCTTCACTGACCTGCAGTCTTAACCAATTATGAAAAAGAGGCAGCAGGGTGTGCTGATCCAGGGCATGCTCGGTTAAATTCCAGGCGTTGAGTTTTCCCTGTCGCCAATCCCGGTGTAAACCAGCGATTTCATCTTCACAACCCGCCGATAAAGCATCGCGCAGCAAGGGGGTTCCCAAAAGCCACGCGGAAACAGAGTAATCAATATCCCGTGTGAAATTAGCAGAACCTAACCAAAGGTCATACTCCCCCTTGCCTTGCTGCCAATCGGCAAAAGCAATACAGCTGCACACAACCTCAATCTGAAACTCAGCCATGCAGGTCTGGATTGCACTGGCAATAGCCGGGTAGTCAAGCTGCGCGGCGGGGTAAGCCAGCCGGAGCGGCTTGTTTTCCCACCCCTCCACGGCGGCGAGCGGCTCCTGGCGCAAGTGAAACCATTGTGGCAACAGGCTGCTTGCCACGGTCCAGTATTGCCGGATCTCCATTGCAATCCGCTGAATCAACAGCAGCGGGGACAGTTGCTGCAAAAGCCATTGACGCCGAGCCGCAGAGCGCAGGTTTTCTGACTGGCTGCCAAGAAGCAGAAAATAGCAGCCTTGCTCTGCCACCATGGCCTTGGCATGCTCGGCACTGGCCACCGGTGAAACATGCACTTCAAGCCTTGTCTGCTTAATATGCTGGGTCGCCACTTCCAGTTCAGGAACCATCCAGATATCAATTTCATCCAGCAAGGCACGGTAGCCAAAATAATCATCAAAGGCCTGCAAACCCAGATGAAACTCATCATTGGCCACCACCCGGTAAGGCCCGCAGCCCACAGGAAAGGATGCAAAATCCGGATCTTGTGCATGATTTGAAGGTAAAAGCAGTGCAGCGCTGTCGGCCAGCAAGCGGGGAAGCAAGTCATCCGGCTCATCGAGCTCAATACAAAGACTGCGGGGTGTCAGCGAGCGGACCTCGCGGATATGTGCAAACAGCGGCAGATGCTGCAGCCCTTGCAAGCTGTCTTGAACGTCCTTCATGGTTAACAGGTGCCCGTCATGCCAGCGCACGTTCGGTCGCAAATGAAAATGCCATTCCAGCGGCCCTTTTTGCTGCCAATGATGGGCCAGATCAGGAATAACTTCCCCTTTTTCCTCATTTATGGCGGTCAGCCCGCTATAGATCTGGTGAACCAGATGCCGCTCTGAGCGCCGCAAGGCGGCGCCGGGATAAAGATCAGGTAATGGCCGGTAATAGGGAATACTCAAAACCTGGCGGTTATCCCGCCAGTGCTGGCCAAATCTTGACAGCAATATGGCCACCAACTCCTGCCTGTCGTTACCCAGCACATTCAGTGCCTGCTCAACCTTGCCCTTTTCAAGCAACAAAGCCGCCGTATCCCTTTGCAGGCTTTCCGGCTTGCAACAAAAGCACAGACGGGAGCGGCCACCACGGCCAACCTGAGCCTGCCAGCTAAGCCAGCCAGACTGCTGCATACTGCCCAGCACATTGCGCATATGCCGGCGTGTGCAACAAAGAATATCTGCCAGTTGCTGAAGATGGGTATCCGTCTCTTGCCCTGAAAAATATTGGAAAAGCTTGTAATACTGTTGAGCAAGTCGCGTAGGTTGCATAAAAGGGGAAGTAAATTTCAGAAGATCGACAATTTAACAATACCCTTTTTCAGGAGAAGATGCAGTACCTTATCTCAACGGACAACTCACCATGAATACCACTGATATTCTGGATTACTACAACGCTTATTTAAGCCGGATGCTTCCGGGCGACCGCCGCAGAGCCAGCTGGGCATTGCAACAACTGGCTGAATTTATGCCGCAGTCCTCTTTAAACACCAAAGGGACCAGGCATCCGGCCCCCCCACCCCCCGGCAAACGCCCATGAGCAAGGTGGCGGCTATTCACTCCTCATACCGTAACG
>JBOFGM010000286.1:0-2127 GCA_051649105.1 Iodobacter sp.
CGATTCGCATGTGGCCGTGGATGCCATTACCAAGCTGGCCGATGGTTTGCCAGCCTTTGGTATTGTGGCGGCGGTAATGGGCGTGGTTCACGTGATGGGCTCTTTGCATTTGCCGCCGCCTGCGCTGGGTGAGCTGATCGGTGCCGCACTGGTGGGGACCTTTATGGGGATCTGGCTGGCGTATGGTTTTTTTGGCCCGCTGGCCACCGTGCTGGAAAAACAGGTAGCCGCAACCAATATTGCATTTCAGGCCGTTAAAGTGACATTGCTGGCCAGCCTGAATGGTTATGCTCCGCAGGTTGCCGTGGAATTTGGCCGTAAAGCATTAAGTGCCAATGAGCGTCCAAGCTTTAAAGAGCTGGAAGACCACGTTAAGAGCACTAAAGGCAAGTAAACGCACAGGTAGCCCGAAATGAGCGATGATTCACAACGCCCCATAGTTGTAAAACGAATTAAAAAAGCTGCCCATGGCCACCATGGCGGTGCATGGAAAATTGCCTATGCCGATTTCGTAACGGCGATGATGGCGTTTTTCTTATTGATGTGGTTGTTGGGTTCGGTCTCTAAAGGGACGATGAAAGGGATTACCAGCTACTTTAATAACCCTATGAAAGTCTCTATGTCAGGAGGGGACGGTGCAGGGGATGCCACCTCGGTGATTAAGGGCGGTGGCAATGATCTGACCAAGCAGGCCGGTCAGGTTAAAAATGGGGATGTGATTTCTGAATCGACCAAAGATAAAAAACGTCTCTCAGAGCTTAAACAGAAATTTGAAGCTTTGATGGATAATAAAATTAAAGAAAACTCTAAGCTGGCGCAATACCGAAACCAGATGAAATTAGATATGGTGGCAGAAGGGTTAAGAATTCAGATTGTCGATGAGCAAAACCGGCCTATGTTCAGGTCTGGCAGCTCGGATCTGGAATCTTTCAGCCGCGAGATGCTGCGCGAAATTGCCAGCTTTCTGAATGAAGTGCCTAATGCGGTGTCTTTGTCCGGCCATACCGATGCCTCGCAATTTGCCGGTGGTGGTGTGGGCTACAGTAATTGGGAATTGTCTGCTGACCGCGCCAATGCCTCTCGCAGGGAATTAATTACCGGCGGGCTGGCCGATAAAAAGATTTTGCGGGTCAATGGTTTTGGGGATGTGGTTCCGCTGGACCCGGGCAATTTATATAACCCGGTGAACCGCCGGATCAGTATTGTGGTACTCAATCATGATGCTGAGGCCGATATCCGTAAGCAAGCGGGCAAAAATCAGGAAGAGATCGCACCTGCCGTGGCTGCACCTGTTGCTAAGCCTGGGAAATGACGCAGGCACTTCGTTTTGTACTGATCCAGCTTGCCGCCATGTTGATTGCAGCAGGTGTGGTGATGGTACTGCACTGGCCTGCCATCTGTTGGGCGGCGCTGGTGGCCGGATTATCTGTCTGTGCTGCTGTGCGCTGGCATGACCGGGGATGGTGGCGGCTGATTCACGGCGCTTTCCCCTTTGTTTTTTTGCTGGCCGTCAGTGCATCATTTGATCCGCGCTGGTATCTGGCGGCTTTAATTATTTGCTGGATGATTTTTGGTGGCGTGCTGCGCAACCGGGTGCCGCTTTATTTAAGCAACGCCCGTGCCATAGAGATGCTGGCGGCAGAAGTGCCCCAAGGGGCACGTTTGCTGGATTTAGGTGCGGGTACGGGAACCGTTCTGGCCTGGTTTGTTCGTCACCGCCCCGATGTAAAGGCCGATGGGATTGAGTTTTCATGGCTTCCCTGGCTGATGGGGCGTTTGCGCCTTGCCAATAGCCAGGCAGGCTGGATTCATGGCGATGCCTTTGCTGCCGATCTGGCCGGATATGATGTGGTTTATGCCTATTTATCTCCCGAACCGATGGGACTGCTGTGGGACAAAGCGCAAAAAGAAATGCGCCCGGGCAGCCTGTTAATTAGTAATAGCTTTGATATTCCCAATGCGCCGCCTGCACGCGTATTAGATATTGGAGACTGGAAAGGCAGCCGACTTTTAGTATGGAAAATCTAGCTCACACTCCTCCCGCCAGTCATCTTGCCTGGCTTGCCTATTGGGCTCACCGTGCCCTGCCTGTATTGCAATCGAGCCGTGAACAGTTGATTGATGCTT
>JBOFGM010000287.1:0-8710 GCA_051649105.1 Iodobacter sp.
AAAATAAAAATAGTTCAAGTTTGTTGTCTGATTTTATAACATTAAGAAATGGAAAGTATCTATATAGGTCATGTGACTATGATGGGTTGAAGTATAGTTTAGAATCACTTGATAGAATATCTGGTCTTTTAACTTTGAATGATATAAAAATAAAAACAAATGGATTAACTGTAATTTCAAGTAAAGATAATATTTCGTATAGAACGCTAAGAATGATTGAGAGGGCCATTATAAATGGAGAAGTAGATGGTGCTGATTATATTGAAAAATTAAAAAATCATGGTGATTATTTTTTTTCATTAAGAGAGCGAGCTAATTCATTGATAATTCAAATTTATTTAAATAACTATATAAAAAATTTTTCAATGTGATAATCCATATTTTTTCCATAGTATTTTGATAACACCTTGTTCCTTGGTTATTTTCTGCTTTACCTTCTGCCGGTTTGCATTCAAAATAGAACGATCGTTCTGTTTGTTGGTGCATCCTATGGTTTCCTTATGGCCGGTTTATCGCTGTGCCAGCGCGGCGCATGCAATTGCTCTGGAATATTGCAGCACGCCGATTCATGCTGGTTTTCCCAGCCCGGCCGAGGGCTATCTGGATGATTACCTGAGCCTGGACGAGCATCTGATTCACGATAAGGCCTCTACCGTTTTGCTGCGCACCAAGGGCGATTCGATGATTGATGCGCATATCTGCGACGGGGATTTGCTGATTGTGGACCGGGGCCGACAGGCGGTCTCCGGCGATATTGTGGTGGCCAGTCTGGATGGCGAATTCACATTAAAGCGGCTGATCTTGCGCGGCCAGCAGGTGATCTTGCAGCCGGCCAATGTTTTATTTCAGCCGATCCGGGTGCAAGCCGGGCAGGAGCTGGATATCTTTGGTGTGGTATCCGGTATCGCCAGGCGCTTATAAATGCTGCGGTATGTGGGTGGCATTGCGGCCGGGTATTCCGGCCCGGCATGCTTTAGCGTGTTATCCGGAATCAAGGGGAAGGGGAATGTCGCGGCAGATTGCGCTGATTGATTGTAATAATTTCTACGCCTCTTGCGAGCGGGTGTTTCAGCCGCTGCTGCGTAACCGCCCCATTGTGGTGCTGTCTAATAATGATGGTTGCGTGGTGGCGCGCAGCAATGAAAGCAAGGCGCTTGGCGTTCCCATGGGCGTGCCCTTGTATCAGATCCGCGATTTAATCCGCCAATTTAATATTGTGGTGCTGTCCAGTAATTACGCGCTTTATGGCGATCTCAGCCGACGGGTAATGACCATTCTGGGCCGCTATTCACCACAGCAGGAAGTCTATTCCATTGATGAAAGCTTTCTGGATTTCACGGGCTTTACCGATATCAGCGCCTATAGCCAGAAAATCCGTCAGGATATCCGGCAGCGCACCGGTATTCCGGTCAGTGTGGGCATTGGGCCCAGTAAAACGCTGGCCAAATTAAGCAACCATATTGCCAAAAAAGTGCAGCCCTGGGCGGGGAGCGGAGTTTGCAATCTGGCCGATCTTTCTGCGCCGGCACTGACTGCGCTGTTGCAAAGCCTGCCGGTGGGCGAGGTCTGGGGAGTGGGGCGCAAGCTGGCCCGGCAGTTACAGACCGATGGGATTGCCACGGTGCAGGATCTGAAAAGCGCGCCGGCCAGTCAGATGCGGCAGCGTTATAGTGTGCTGATGGAGCAGATCATCCGCGAGCTGAACGGCGAGGTTTGTCTGGAGCTGGATGATATTCCCGTGCCCCGGCAGCAAATTATGGCCAGCCGCTCTTTTGGCCGTAAAACGGGCTTACTCAGCGAAGTTCAGGCGGCCATTGCCCTGCATGTTTCCAGTGCTGCCGTAAAATTGCGGCAGCAGCAGTCCCTGGCTCGTCAGCTGATGGTATTTATCCGCACCAATCCTTTTAGCGACGATCTGCCCATGCGCCGCTCGCTGCTGGTGCAACTGCCCTGTGCCACCAATGACACGCTGATCTTGCAAGCCGCGGCCATGGCGGCCTTGCAGCACATTTTTATCCCTGGTTATCCTTACCAAAAAGCCGGAATTATGCTCGATGGCATTGAGCCTGAAGCCGGGCATCAGCCTGATTTATTCGCCCAGGCTGCCAGTCCGCAGCGGGCACGGCTGATGGCGGCGATGGACAGTATTAACGGCCGTTTTGGGCGCCATACTTTGCGCAGCGCTGCAGAATTAATGAGCCATGCCAGCCAGATGAACCAGCATCATCGTTCGCCCCGGTATACCACCTGCTGGGCAGAATTACTAAGCGTGCAATAATCTGCATAAAACCGTGTCAGCAGGATCAATCGCTGTTTTTAAGCGATTTTACGGCCAGAAATGGGGCATGTTGACCCCCGCGGCCTGATCAGCCATATTTTTCCGGATCAATCAGGCTGGCTACACGATTCCGTCATTAAAAGAGCGATGGATCGTCGCCAGATAATTCTTTCATGACGGGAAAGCAAGGGATAAACTACTCCCAAGCAGGCAGCCAGCCTTGCTGACTGATTCAATGCTCTTTAGCAATCTGCTCAATCATTGGCATGATCAGGCTGATGATGTGTTCAAAAGGGACCGCCCGTGTCTGGCTGGTGCCATATAGAACAATACTGCCTTCCATGGCGATGGCCAGAAAATGGATCAGCTGATTAATGGCGGTGACATCGGCCTGTGGATATCTGAGGCAGAGTAAACCGGTGGATCTTTCGATCAGCACATCGTAAAACCCATCAATCGTGCTGCAAATTTGTTCATCATGCAGTGCCATGGCCCAGAGCTCGCGAAAGGTCCGCGTGGTTTCGGTCTCGATGGCATCGGTCATCATCCACTGCACCAGCCCTTTCAGTCCTTCTGCATAGAATTGCCCCTCCAGTGCGAGCGATTCTTCAAAACGAATCAAGTATTTCTCCAGAATCTTCGCGACCATGGCGTTGATCAATTCATTTTTACTGGGAAAGTGATAAGTCAGATTCCCAGGGGAAATTCCAGCGGCTTCTGCGACGCGCCGGGTGGTGAATTTGGCATTGCCGAATTCAACCAGCACTTGCTGTGCACATTCAAGAATATGGTTAATTGTAATTTGCGACACGCTGCTCTTGGCAGAGGTGTCTGTTGATTTAGATCGTATTGACATTTTAGTTGCAACCTCGTGTTTGGTACTTTTGCTTATTGACCTAATTAGTCCGTTTGTACTAAATTAGCGACAAATAGTTCACCCGTACTAATTTTAACGCTAAGATTTTTATTTGGCTAGGGTCGTTTTTCGGTTCAGCCCCAAAACAGCAGTCAACACTGCCGTGAATGAAGCATTAAGCACCGGGTGAATTGCTTGGGTACTACTCCGCAGCTTGAAAAGATAGCTTGTCCGGAGTTAAAAATTTATTTTCCATAGGGTTAAAAATTATGCGAATCAAAACACTGTCACTTGTATTGTCTATGGCCCTGATGGGCGGGGTGAGTGCAGTTTCTATTGCAGCAGGTGGCGGTGGCGCTGCGGCGACTGATCCGAATGCGATGCTGGGTAAGCATTTTGATGAGAAAGGCAAGATGCCTTCTCAATTTACAAAAGAAATCATTCAAGAGCAGCGCAACAGCCTGCCATTTGAAGACACTCGTGATTTTGACGAATCCAAGAAAGGCTTCCTTGGCGCTCCGGCTTACAAAGAAATTATGGCCGATGCCGGCCATGTGGCCTGGAATATGGGCAGCTATGATTACCTGCTGCAAGGTAAAGACTTCGACAGTATTCACCCGTCATTACAGCGTCAGGCTATCTTAAATATGGGCTATGGCCTGTATGAAGTGGTACCGGGCAAGGTTTATCAGATTCGTGGGTTTGACCTTGCGAATATGACCATTATTAAGGGTGACACCGGCTGGATCTTATTTGACGTATTAACCGCCAAAGAAACGGCCCGTGCCGCTCTGGCCTTTGTAAATGAAAAACTGGGCAAGCGTCCGGTGGTAGCCGTGGTTTACTCCCATTCACATGGTGATCACTTCGGTGGTGTGCGCGGTGTGGTGGAAGAAGAAGATGTAAACAGCGGTAAAGTACAAATTCTGGCTCCTGAAGGCTTTATGGAGCACGCCATCTCTGAGAATGTCTATGCAGGTAATGCAATGGCACGCCGGATGATGCTGACTTACGGTACCTTGTTACCACGCAACCCGATGGGCCATGTGGATCAGGCGATTGGTAAGAATATTGCAGCCGGTGCTCTGGGCTTGATTCCGCCAACACGCACTGTAAGTAAAGATATTGAAGAAATCACGATCGATGGCGTGCAAATGGTGTTCCAGAACACTCCGGGCACCGAAGCGCCTTCGGAAATGAATACCTACTTCCCTCAGTTCAATGGCTTCTGGGCAGCAGAAAACATCACCGGTACCGTACACAATATCTACACCCTGCGTGGTGCCCTGGTACGTGATGCGCTGGCATGGTCCAAAAACATCAATAACGCCTTGTATCTGTTTGGCGGTAAAACGGATGTGATGTTTGCTGCGCACAGCTGGCCGCGCTGGGGTCAGGACCGGGTACAAGAAGTGATGCGTACCCAGCGTGATATCTATGCCAATCTGAACAATGAAGTGCTGCATCAGGCCAATAAGGGCGTAACCATTAATGAAATTCATAATGTGTACAAACCGCCTAAATCCCTGCAAAACCAGTGGGCAGCTCATTCTTACCATGGTTCCGAAGAGCATAACAGCCGTGCAGTACTGAACCGCTATCTGGGATATTGGGATGCCAACCCGGCTACTTTAACGCCACTGTCGCCACGTGATTCCGCTCCTTTATATGTGGAAATGATGGGCGGAAGTAAGAAAATCATGGCTAAAGCCAAGACACTGCACGATCAGGGTAAATACCTTGCCGCTGTGGAACTCTTGAATAAGCTGACACTGGCAGAACCTGCCAATGTGCCTGCTAAAGATCTGCTGGCCGATGTTTACGAGCAACTGGGTTACCAGAAAGAAAGCGTTGCTTTAAGAAACAGCTTCCTGGCGGGTGCATATGAGCTGCGTAACGGTATTCCGGAAGGCGCAACACCAAGTGGTGCCAGCCCGGATATGGCGCGCGCTATGTCAACCGATTTGTTGCTGGATTACCTGGCTGTGACCATGGACAGCAAGAAAGCAGATGGCATGAAGTTCAAGATCAACTTTGTGACGCCGGACAATGGTGAGAAGTTTGTGCTGGAAATGAGCAACTCCACACTGAGCAATATTAAGGGCTTTATTGCGAACGACGCGAATCTGACCGTGACCGTGAACCGCAGTGATCTGGAATCCTTTATTTCTGGCGGCACTACCTTTGAGCAACTGACCAAAACAGGCAAGGTGAAGATGGTTGGCGATACAGGGGTGCTGAAGCAATTAATGAGCACACAAGAGAAGTTTGATCCGCGCTTTGAAATTCTGCCAGGCACTAAAAAAGCCAAATAAAGCAGTAGATTCATAAGTAGACAACCGCCGTTCTCAGCCTTGGCTGGAGCGGCGGTTTTTATTGAAAAGCTTACCCCGCAGTCAGGAGCTGTTTTATGAAACGCCATATTTTTGCATTATTACTTGCAGGCTTAGCCGGTACCAGCCAGGCTGGTGGTCTGTATCTTTATGAGCTGGGCACGGAGGATGTGGGTCTTGCGGGGGCAGGTAGTGCTGCACGGGCGCAGGATGCGGCAACCATTGCCACCAATCCGGCCGGGATGACCATGCTGGAAGGCGATCAGCTGACGCTGGGCATGCAAGGCTTGTATGGAAATGCAAAATATCAGCAAGACGGGCGGGGTGCTTTATCCGGTAATGAAGCGGGCAATGTGGTTGGCTGGTTTCCGGGCATGAGCGCCTTTTACAGCCATAGCGTGGATGATCAGCTTAAAGTGGGGATTGGCGTGTATGGCAATTTTGGTCTGGGGCTGGATTTTGGCGACTGGGCCGGCAGCCGCCTGCTAAAGAAAAGCACGATGATCGGCATGACCATTCAACCTGCTGTGGCTTACAGAATTAATGATCAATGGTCGGTGGGCGGTAGCATTAACGCCAATTACGGTATTGTATCGCTGACCCGCGGCACACCCGGCGGCGATGTCACGCTGGATGATACCGACTGGTCAAGCAGCGTTAAGCTGGGCGTGTTGTACCAAATGAATCAGTCAACCCGCTTTGGTCTCTCTTATACCAGCGAAACGGAATACAACTTTAATAGCAGCCTGAACAACCCGTTGGGGGGGCAAGTCCCGCTGAACGGCAGCGTGAATGCGCCGCAGAACCTGATGCTGAGTGCGTTTCATCAGCTGGCTCCGCAATGGGCCATCATGGGTAACCTGGGCTGGCAAAACTGGGGCGCTTATAACGATAACCAAATCTGGCTGGGCAGCTTTGAATCACCTAATGCCGAGCGTTTGCAAGACACCTGGCATACGGCGCTGGGCGTGCAATATCAGGCCACTGCTGCGTTACGTTTAAATACCGGTATTGCCTATGACAGCAGCTTTTATAAAGACCAGCAAAATGCGTCGATGACCATGCCGGCCGGTAAAACCTGGCGCTTTGGTATGGGGGCGCAATATCAGCTTAATAAATCAGATAGTTTAGGTGCGGCCTTTGAATATGCGCATATCGACAGCTCTTATGTGCAAAACCCGTTGTTAAGCGGCACTTATCAATCGCCAAAACTCTATTTCTGGACAGTGAATTACAGTAAGAAATTCTGATCGGCATGCCCTGCCAGAACGAATCGAAGCATTAACCACGTTAACAAGCCCCGCCAGCCAGCGGGGCTTTTTTTGGATCAGATGCGCCATTTAAAACGCCGGGAAACTCATCCATCAAGGTATAGAGCCGCCTGAATCAGGCCCTGGGGAGTGGATTGACCGGCTAATGGCACGCGGGCATCACGGCAGTTATACGCGCCGAGTTAGTTTGTTCTTGGTATGTTCATGGGATAAGTTTACAATGTTCTTGTTTTTTCTTTCTAGTAAATTTTGTTGGCCATATTGTTTATTGCCTTCATTCTTTTGCAGAAGGCAAGGTTTGTGTATTGAAATACCTGTTTTTACCGTGTCGGGCGCGCGGTAAAGAAATGTATTGAAATGCGCCCTTCTGAAATATTGGAGAGATGTCATGGGTTACCCTTACGTTCAAATTGTGAATGCCACAAATTATATCGCCAGCGGTACAGTCAGCTATGCGAGCGCTTTTTGCTCTAACGATCATTACACTGTAACGCCTAATACCACGTGGACAGCAACCAGCCGGGGCGTTTGCCTGCTGACTAAAATCACGGCCACGGTACAGACTCCCAATGGGAATATTGTTGCTGCGGAATACACATCAAGCGGCACCTCTTATAGTCAATTTGCAATTATTCAGACTGGCCCGACAAGCTTTGAAGTAACCCGCAGGGTTACTGCTGCGGAGGGCGTGGATGTTCCGCCAGCTGATTATATTGAGCCAACAGAGCAGCAAAAATAAAAGCATAGTTTGATAACAGGCTTTGCTAATCAGCAAAGCCTGTATATCAGTACAGATATCTGGTTATTAAACTTATTGATTAAAGATGACTATCCCCATTGCAGAGGCCTGTCTTCTGCGCTTATCTCGCCAGTGCTGAGGCCATTATTCTGCATGTTTAAATTAACGCTGCCGGTGTTTGGTTATTTAAAGAATAGCTGCACCTATGCCGGGATTGACGTGTCTTTTTTCTTTTAAAAAGTGAATTAAAATTAATTAATTCAGACATTTTTCTGCACATCAAATTATCATTTAAGCATCCGGCAGCCGTGGTGCTGCATCTTTTTAACTAACAGGAAGACTATGTCCCAGGCCCCATTCACAATGGAAGAGCGCCGCGCGCAGCATGCTGAAGAGCTCTTTGTGGTGCTGCAAGATCCGCTGTTATATGAATTTATTGATGATGAGCCCCCCGAATCGGTGCAGGCGCTGGCTAAAAAGCTGGCCTTCAGTGAAGGCCGGCTATCGCCGGATGGCAAAGAGCATTGGCTGAATTGGATTGTGCGCACAGAAGGCGGAGAAATGGCGGGCTATGTGCAGGCAACCGTTGAAGAAAGCAAAGAAACCAATATTGCCTATGTTTTTTCTGCCCGGCACCAGGGCAAGGGTCTGGCCAGAGGGGCGGTAGAGAAAATGCTGGCGCTGGTTACGGCAGAATACAGCCCTGGCGCATTTTTTATTACCGCCGAAGCAGGCAATACAAGATCGCTGCATCTGGCGCAAAAGCTGGGCTTTACACCCGCGCCAGACGATATCGCGGCAAGGCGCAGCGATGGCCCGAATGATGTGGTTTTTTGGAAAGCCGCGGGTTTAATTAAGTGAATTGGGCTGTGAGTCATGATTAATAACCATGATTCAGCCGGATACTGGCCTGCGATGCGGCTATTATTTCGCATATTCTAATTAACGCTGCCGGCGATTTGTTAGCGGGCTGATGCCCAGGGTTTTTTAGTGCATTACACAGGACGCTGGTCCGTGTATGTAACAATCATTTATTCAGGTTGAATAGTGAAAACTGACCCATTTTGCGATATTCGCATATAGCGGATGAGGGATCTGTTCCTCATCCGTCAAGTGTGTTGCTTTGACTCTTTTAATGCGCTGCTAATGGCTTTGAGCTCAAGAACGGTACTTTCTATATTGATTTCATCTTCTGAAAAACAGTAGTCAATATTTTGATTAGTTTGAATATGC
>JBOFGM010000288.1:0-13744 GCA_051649105.1 Iodobacter sp.
ACACAAACTTCAGCCAGCCAAGCTACAACGGCCGGCCACTCAGCCTCAAAAGCAAAGACATTCTCGGCCACGTCTACGAATACTTCCTCGGCCAGTTCGCCCTGGCTGAAGGCAAAAAGGGTGGCCAGTACTACACACCCAAGAGCATTGTGACGCTGATCGTTGAAATGCTGCAGCCCTTTAAAGGCCGGGTATACGACCCAGCCATGGGGTCCGGCGGGTTTTTTGTACAAAGCGAAGAATTTATCGAACAGCACGGCGGCAAAATAGCCAATGGCAAGACTGGCCAGATCAGCGTTTATGGTCAGGAAAGCAACCCTACCACCTGGCGTCTGGCCGCCATGAATATGGCCATTCGCGGCATCGACTTCAACTTCGGCGGGCAGCCAGGTGACACGATGCAAAATGACTTACACCCGGACTTACGCGCCGACTTTGTAATGGCCAACCCACCCTTCAATATGAAGGAATGGTGGAATGAAAAGCTGGTGAACGACCCGCGCTGGATTGCCGCCACCCCGCCACAAGGCAACGCCAACTTCGCCTGGCTGCAGCATATGCTTTACCACTTGGCCCCCACCGGCAGCATGGCCCTGCTGCTGGCCAATGGCTCGATGAGCAGCAATACCAATAATGAAGGCGAAATCCGTAAAAAACTGATCGAAGACGACTATGTGGAATGCATGGTGGCTTTGCCCGGTCAGCTGTTCACCAATACGCAAATCCCCGCCTGCATCTGGTTCCTTACCCGCGACAAACGTAATGGCTTGGCGCTCAACAAGCAAAAGCGCAATCGCCGTGGTGAATTTCTGTTTATCGATGCCCGCCAGCTGGGCTATATGAAAGACCGCGTCCTGCGCGACTTTACGCAAGACGACATCAAAAAAATAGCCGATACCTTCCACGCCTGGCAACTGGGTGAAGCTTATGAAAATGTGCAGGGCTTCTGCTACTCGGCCTCGCTTGATGACATCCGTAAGCATCAACATGTGCTGACACCGGGGCGTTATGTAGGCGCAGAAGAACAAATAAATGATGGCGAAGCCTTTGCTGACAAAATGACGCGGCTGACGACGCAACTCACTGAACAATTTTCCGAAAGCACCGAGCTGGAGGGTGAAATTAAGAAGAATTTAGCGGGGCTGGGATATGCAATCTAAACCCTTCAAAGGGCTATTCGCTATCCCGCTACGTAATGGACTGATGAAGCCCAAAGCAATAAGGGGCGCAGGCACAAAGATGGTCAATATGGGAGAACTTTTTGCAAATCCCCGCATAGTCAATATTGCAATGGATCGTGTTCCACTGAGCCCAGCTGAGCGCAATTCGTCACTTCTCGCTGCCGGCGACCTTCTGTTTGCCAGGCAGTCTTTAGTGCTTTCAGGGGCTGGAAAATGCTCTATCTTCGTTAGCGACAATGAGGAAGTTTGCTTCGAATCTCACGTAATTCGATGCCGTCTTAATCACGACCTAGCTGATCCTGACTTCTACTTTTATTTTTTCAGCAGCCCTGCAGGTCGGAAACTGATCAAATCCATTGTTGAGCAAGGTGCTGGAGCCTCCGGTATACGCAGTTCAGACTTGGCGGAACTTGAAGTACCGTGGACTAGCCTAGTAGCGCAGAAGCGAGCAGCACAGGTGCTTAGACAGCTCGACGAGAAGATTGCCATTAACCGCCGTATAAACCAAACCCTGGAAGCCATGGCGCAAGCCATCTTCAAATCGTGGTTTGTTGATTTTGACCCGGTCAAAGCCAAGATCACCGCCAAACAAGAAGGCCGCGATTCGCTGCGCGCCGCCATGTGCGCCATCAGCGGCAAGATTGAGGCCGAACTCGATGCCCTGCCTTGCGAGCAATACAAGCAACTCGCTGCCACAGCCGCGCTGTTTCCGGAGGAGATGGAAGAGTCAGAATTGGGGGAGATTCCGAGAGGATGGAAAACAGCGACATTAATTGAACTAACTTCAAAAATTGGTAGTGGCGCAACGCCGCGTGGTGGCAAAGAAGTGTATCTAGAAAATGGCGTAGCACTGATCCGCAGTCAGAACGTCTATGACTCGACCTTTGTATGGAGCGGGCTGGCCAGAATATCTAATATTGCCGCACAACAACTAAAAAATGTTGAAGTTAAATCCAGTGACGTTCTGCTTAATATTACAGGTGCATCCATACTTAGAAGCTGCGTCGCGATTCCCGATGTCCTTCCTGCGCGTGTCAATCAACACGTTGCAATCATCAGGCCCAAAGAAAATATCCCTTCGCGATTCATCCACCTGCATCTATTACAGCGAAAAACGAAAGATTACCTTCTTGGCCTAAATACTGGTGGCTCCAGAGAGGCCGTAACTAAGGCGCATATCGAGTCCACTCCAATTATTCGCCCCACCGATCCAGTGCTGGCAGCTTTCAAGCGAGCGACCAATGCCATTTATCTAGGTAATGAGTCACTGGCAAGACAAGATAGAAGCCTTGCCGAACTTCGCGATACCCTGCTCCCCAAACTACTTTCCGGCGAGTTGTCTGTTACGGCACTCATCAAAACGGTCGAAAACGCGTGATGGACATAAAGAAACTACGTGACAGCAAGTTCATCGTGGACAAGGTCGAAGAGGCCTTGCAGGCAGCGTATTCATCGAATCAGAAATTTAATGAGATGCTGGATGAGGTAGAGCCACTATCAATTAATAGCCTGCGCAATCCTGAGGATAAATATCTGCTAAAGGTGAGTGACGTGCTCTACTGGGTAGATCGAGATGCCTATCTGGATGAGCTGGATCACTGGGAAGGGCAAAGCCAGATCAACCAGCATGAAGCGGCAACCGCCTTCATCAAGGAGTCAGATCAGAAAGCCGTTTTTCTTGATCTTGTGGATGCTATCCGATCTGGGCGAATCGCGCCTTTTGTCGGCGCCGGGCTTTCCAAAGCGTGTGGCTACCCGATGTGGGGTGAAGCCCTGCGAAAGGTTGCGCAAAAACTCAATGGACTGGGAGTGCAGGACATTGAGCCTTTGATGGCAAAGTACGATTACCTGCAAGCCGCACAAGTACTGCATGACGCAGCGGAAGAGCAAGTGCGCCATTTCATCAAGACCGAGTTTCGCCAGCGCGGTGCTATCATCGGGCCTGTAAGGCTGTTGCCTGAACTCGCCAATGGCTGCATTGTCACCACTAATTTTGACACAGCCATCGAAGACCTGTTTCGTGACCTGAAACAGCCACTGGATGGCTATATGCATGGCACCCAAGCGGGCAATAACTTCGTGCAGCGGCTGCTGCGTGGTGAGCGCTGTATCTTGAAGCTGCACGGAGACGCGGGGCAGGCTAACACCCATGTGTTCACTCAGGCGCAATACCAAGCGGCTTACGGTGGGGCTGGTGGTGAGCCCTTCGCTTTCCAGAACCAGCTGCCCAGGGCGCTGCGGCAAATCTTCATCAGCCACTCGCTGCTGTTTTTGGGATGCAGCTTGGAACAAGATAAGACACTTGAGCTTTTTAAGTCTGTTGTGGATGAAGGGGCGTTTGAAATTCCAGATCACTTTGCCTTGCTCAATGAACCAGCTACTGCACAAGAGCGTGCTCATAAGGAAGCCCGTTTATTGCAGTTGAAAATCCGCCCTCTGTGGTATACCACGCCCGCAAATACCGATGGCAGTCCGGATCACAGCCTGCTTGAGCAAATTCTGAAATTTGCAATTGCCATTGCACGGCGACAGGTGGGGTTTGAATGAAACCCCTCAAACCTTGGTTATCTTTTACTGATCAACTGCAACAGCTGCAATCACGCGGTTTACACGTGGACAACAGAGCGGCCGCCCTCGATTACCTTGAACGCCTGGGCTATTACCGCCTGAGTGGCTACTGGTATCCACTGCGCGCAATTGATCAGGTGGCATCGAATACTCAAGGCAAAGCCGTGCGTACCGATTCATTTGCTGCTGGCTCTCGGTTCGAGGATGTTGTTCGGCTGTATGTATTCGATAAAAAGCTGCGACTACTGGCCCTGGATGCGCTGGAAAGGATCGAAATGGCGGTGCGGGTCGATGTGGCACATTTACTGGGGAAACGCGACCCGGGTGCCCACGAAAATCCAGCATGCCTGCACGGTAATTTCACTAAGAAAGTCAGCACCAAAAAAGCCGATGCAGGGAAAACTCAGCACCAGCTTTGGCTGAGCAAATATCAATCCATGCTTCAACGTGCACGCAAAGAGCCATTTGTGGTGCATCACCAGCAGCAATATGGAGCCTTGCCAATCTGGGCGGCAATTGAAGTATGGGATTTTGGCCTGCTATCCAAATTATTCTCTGGTATGCAATATGCCGATCAGCAGGTGATTGCATCTCTGTATGGTGCAGCGGATGGTCAAACATTTGCCAAGTGGCTGCGCAGCTTAAACTTTATCCGTAATGTATCTGCGCACCATAGCCGCTTATGGAATATTAATGTGCTGGAGTTATCACCCGTACCTGCTGGCTGGCCTGCAGGAATCAACAATGCCCGGCCATTTTTATATTTCTGCCTGATGCAACAACTATTGAAGGTGATTTGTCCGAATTCCAGCTGGGGGCAGCGGTTTAAGGATTTGCTGGCCAATGATTTCCCTGCTGTGGGCAATCAAGCCATCTCGTTAGCAGAATTTGGCGTATTTATTGATTGGGAAGAATGGGCATTATGGCGGCAGAAATGAAAACTGACGCGTACACAGAATGCAGAGGCGCCAGTCATATTGAGCCGAATGGTAGCCGTGAGACTGATCGCAGTCAAGTATTGGATTACCAATGCAATCATTCTAAATCAACAAAAATCAATCAAATACCATCCGCATAAGAGGCGCATTCACAGCTCAAGCAGCTCTTATGCAATTTGGAATTACTGTCAACAACAGTGCTGAATAATGCCGCATCAAACTTGAGCGAAATTAAGTAATGGGCACGGAGATTTAAGCATGATCAATGAACAACAACTAGAAGAATTGTGCCTTACTTGGTTTCAGGAAACAGGCTGGCAGTACCTGTACGGGCCGGATATTGCCCCCGAGAGCGAAATCCCAGAGCGTAGCGATTATCGCCAGGTATTACTGAAACAACGTGTGATGACCGCCTTGGCCCGAATTAACCCGCATATACCCGCGGCGGCACTGGAGCAGGCTTTTCATACCTTGCAAATGGTGAGCGAGCCCAATCCGGTGGCACGTAATCGCAGTGTGTATCGCTTATTACTGAATGGCGTTCAAGTCCAGTTTTCTGTGGACGATCAAAAGCATACTGATCTTGTACATTTCATCGACTTTACCGAGCCTGGCAACAATGAATTTCTGGTCGTGAATCAGTTCACGATTCAGGGCAACAAGCAGCCACGGCGCCCGGATCTTATTGCTTTTATCAACGGACTCCCGCTGGCAGTCATCGAGCTAAAAAATCCTGCCAATGAGCAAACCGATGTATGGGATGCATTCAACCAATTGCAGACTTACAAAGATGAGATTGCTGATCTCTTTAACTTTAATACAGCGTTAGTGGTGAGCGATGGCTGGACAGCCAGAGTTGGCTCCTTAACTGCCAATGCTGAACGCATGCTGCCGTGGCGTACCATCGCCAATGAAGATGACAGGCCTCGTTTGCAGATGGAACTGGAAACCGTGGTGCGCGGATTTTTCCAACCTGCGTTGTTTCTCGACTACCTGCGCCATTTTATTTTGTTTGAGCAAGATGGCGATGCCATCAGCAAAAAAATCGCGGCCTATCACCAGTTTCATGCAGTACGCGAAGCGGTGCGGGCCACAGTGATCGCGGCCGAATCACCAGAGAAAGGATTGCTGGAAGTACGTGAAGAGCGTGCAACTTATGGCAAGGAAGTACGTCCCGGCTCGCGCAAAGCAGGTGTGGTTTGGCATACGCAAGGCTCAGGAAAAAGCATCACCATGGCTTGTTATGCAGGCAAATTACTGCAGCAGGCCGGGATGAAAAACCCCACGCTGGTGATTGTGACCGACCGTAATGATCTGGATGGCCAGCTGTTTGGAACGTTCTGCGCTGCTGCCGATTTACTCAAAACAACACCGGTGCAGGCTGGCAGCCGCGATGAATTGCGTGAGATGCTGACTTCTCGCCAGGCAGGCGGAATTATCTTCACTACGGTGCAAAAGTTTGCCCTGCTAAATGATGAGGATGAGCATCCGCGGCTGTCTGATCGTTCCAATATTGTGGTGATCTCGGATGAGGCTCACCGAAGCCAGTATGGAATGAAAGGACGTTTTGACGAGAAAACCGGGCGCTATATCTTTGGCTATGCCAAGCATCTGCGCGATGCACTCAAAAACGCGACATTTATTGGTTTTACCGGTACGCCAATTGCATTAGAAGACAAAGATACCCGAGCTGTTTTTGGTGATTATGTCAGTATTTATGACATTCAAGATGCCGTAGACGATGGGGCAACCGTTCCTATTTTCTATGAAAGCCGCTTGAGTAAATTAGATGTAAGGCAGGCCGAAATTGATGCCCTCAATGCCCAGGTCGATGAAGTCGTTGAAGATGAAGAAGACTTAGCCGCGCGCGAAAAAGCGAAAAGTGAATGGGCAACGTTAGAGAAGCTGGTTGGTGCTGAGCCAAGACTGGAGCAAATCGCTATTGATCTGGTACAGCATTTCGAGGCCCGCACATCGGTATCAGACGGCAAAGGCATGATCGTATGTATGAGCCGTGATATCTGCGCCCATCTTTACAATGCCATCGTCGCTTTACGTCCGGACTGGCATAACGACGATTCGGATCAAGGGGTTATCAAGATAGTCATGACGGGGTCTGCAGCAGATAAATCTTTGCTACAGCCGCATATTTACAGCAAGCAAGTAAAGAAACAGCTGGAGAAGCGATTTAAGGATGCAAAAGACCCTCTGCAACTGGTGATCGTGCGCGATATGTGGCTCACCGGCTTTGACGCACCATGCTGCCACACCATGTATATCGATAAGCCAATGAAGGGTCATAACCTGATGCAGGCAATTGCCCGTGTAAATCGGGTTTTCAAGAATAAGCCAGGCGGACTGGTGGTGGATTACATCGGCATCGCTAACGAGCTGAAGGCGGCACTTAAAACCTATACAGACGCCAAGGGCAAAGGCGATCCTACGCATAATGCCGCTGAAGCATTAGCGGTATTACTGGAGAAGCTCGACATCGTTCGCGGCATGATGCATGGCTTTGACTACCGCAGCTTTGAAACAGATACCCTTAAATTATTGCTGCCAGCAACGAATCACATTCTGGGATTAAAAGACGGCAAGACGCGATTCCTCGATACTATCATTGCGATGGCAAAGGCTTACTCACTATGCAGCACACTGGATGAGGCAGCTGTACTACGTAAAGAAATTGCCTTTTTCTCTGCGATCAAGACGGCGATTACTAAATTCACCACCGTGGACAAGAAGCGTACAGATGCAGAGAAAAACAGTGCACTTAAGCAAATCCTGGACAATGCCATCATCGCCGATGGAGTAGCAGATATATTTGCACTGGCAGGGCTGGATAAACCCAATATTGGGTTGTTATCTGATGAGTTTCTGGAAGATGTCCGGCAAATGGAAAGCCGAAATCTGGCTGTAGAGCTGCTGGAAAAATTGTTGCGTGATGAAATTAAAGCCCGTGCCCGCAATAATGTTGTACAAGAAAAGAAATACGGAGATCGCCTGCTGGAGACTTTGCGCAGATATCACAACAGAGCAATTGAAACGGCGCAAGTGATTGAAGAATTGATCCAGATGGCCAAGGAATTTCAAGCCGTTCTGGAGCGCGAGGCTGCACTTGGCTTAAACCACGATGAAATCGCGTTCTACGATGCACTGGCCAATAATGAAAGTGCTGTGCGTGAGTTAGGTGACGAGATTCTCAAGAAAATTGCTGTTGAGATCACAGAAAAGCTACGAAATAGCACAACAGTGGATTGGCAGGTGCGCGATAGTGTCAGAGCCAGACTACGCATTTTGGTGCGCCGAACTTTACAGAAATGGAAATATCCACCCGATCAGCAATTGGATGCTGTCGAGCTCGTACTCAAGCAGGCGGAATCGCTGTCTGATGAATGGAGCAGATAGTTAGTTTCCATTTATAAAACTGCAGATATAGGGTAACGCCAGTTACCCTATCCAAGCGAAGGAGGCTGGCTAAGCAATACAAAGCGTCTTATGCCTTGGGCAACTTTATACAAATTGACTTGACGCTGCTCGCCCATAAGTTAATGAAGCTTTAATATCCCAAATACATTGATTCCTCTTTGTCAGAATCAGAGTCATTAATCTCACTCTCAACAATATGACCGTCGCATTCAATTGCCATTAATGTTAATTAATCAAACATTTAATGTTGACATTAATTTATTAGTGGGTAGAATCCGCTGCATATTAATTATCTAAGAGGCTGTCTGTGGACAACGACGGATGTAATCAATCTGTTTGTAACCGCGGTATAGCAGGATAAAGCAGCTTCCATCTGCCATATCCTGCAACGCAGGGTGTGGTATCAAATACCCCCTTCCCATTATCTGCACTGACTGAGCTTGCCTTAGCGTGCCTGATATAAATGGCCCGGTTTATCCTTATTGATATCAATCGTCCTCCCCTTTTTTTACGGAGGTCAGTATGTATTTCTTAAAACGGATTTTTACCGCGCTACGGGCAAAGCATGCCCGCAATAATCATCAACCCCATTATTTTTTAAAAATTACCAGTACCGAATCCAACATCAACGATATCCGTAAGATGTTGATTCAAAAACTAAATCATCTTGGCTTTTATGCCCGGCAGCTGACTGTTTTCCGTCTGCCGGATGGCTCATTCTGTCTGTCTGTTTTACTGAGTTTAGCCGCTGGTTTGCGCCAGAGCTTTATTCAGATGGCCATCGGGCTCAGCCAGCATCAGGATATCAGCCAGATTCAGTGGGGCTTAAGGCGAGCCTGCACAACTAAATAGCCGGAATAATTTAACTATAAATTATTTTAATAAAACCATTTAATTAATGGCGGGATCTGCACGTCTGTTAATTATTAATCTATATACACTTTTTTATAAATGGAAAACCAATATGCCTGACTTACCGATATCGCTCGCCAAATTTTTTAATTTGGCGGGCTTAATTAATCCATTATTTTATTTCAGCGCCCTATCAGCGCGAAAGGGGACTGCTTTGCGCCAATAATGCATTGCAAGCCTCCTGCTGGTGAACAGGAAACTTAGTATGAAGCAAACCACCATTCAATCGTCCCTCCCGCAAGCCCCCGCCGCACTCAGCGACTCAGCCGCTGCAGAACTTCTGAAAACCAATGGCTTTAATGAAGTGGATCATGACAAAGCACCCCATGCTTTGATCCAGCTTTATCTGGCATTTAAAAATCCCTTTGTTCTGGTGCTGCTGGCACTGTCCTTTATTACTTATCTGACCGATGTGCAGTTTTCTGCGCCTGGCGAGCAAAGCTGGGTGGGGATTATTATCCTGACCACCATGGTGACCTTAAGCAGCTTTTTGCGCTTTTTTCAGGAATATCGCACCGGAAAATCGGCTGAAAAACTCAAATCCATGGTCAGCAATACCGCCACCGTCTGGCGTAAACCCACCACAGGCCTGCCCCGTAAACTGGAAGTGCCCATGAATCAGGTGGTGGTGGGCGATATCGTGTATTTGCAGGCCGGCGATATGATTCCCGCCGACATCGAATTGTTAGAATCGCGCGATTTATTTGTCAGCCAGGCCGTGCTCAGCGGTGAAGCCCTGCCGGTAGAGAAATACGATACGCTGGGCGCAGTGGCAGAAAAATCGGCACAAGCGGCCGATAGCGCCGCCGAAAGCCTGCTCGATCGCAGCAATATCTGCTTTATGGGCACCAATGTGGTCAGCGGCACCGCCTGCGCCCGGGTGGTAGCCACCGGCAGCCAGACCTATTTTGGCTCGCTGGCTAAAAATGTACTGAGTCATAAACGGGTTGAAACCAGCTTTGACCGCGGTGTCAGCAGTGTTTCATGGCTGCTGATCCGCTTTATGCTGGTGATGGTGCCACTGGTCTTTTTAATTAATGGCCTGACCAAAGGCGACTGGTTATCCGCTCTGACCTTTGCCATGGCGGTGGCCGTGGGCCTGACGCCAGAAATGCTGCCGATGATTGTGTCCGCCAATCTGGCCAAGGGCGCCATTGCCATGGCCCGGCGCAAAGTGGTGGTTAAACGGCTTAATTCGGTGCAAAACTTTGGCGCTATGGATGTGTTATGCACCGATAAAACCGGCACGCTGACGCAAGACAAGATTGTGCTGGAGCAACACTTTAATTGTGCCGGCGAGGCAGATGAAAGCATTCTGCATCTGGCCTGGCTCAATAGCGTGCACCAGAGCGGCCTTAAAAATCTGATGGATATTGCGGTTCTTGAGCGCGCCACCGAGCTGAATAATTTGCCGCTGGGTTACAGCAAAGTCGATGAGCTGCCATTTGATTTTATCCGCCGCCGCTTAACGGTGGTCCTTGCCGATCGTCAGGGCAGGCAGCTGATGGTTTCCAAAGGCGCCGTCGAAGAAATGCTGGCGGTCTCCACCCATTATCAGGAAGGCGATACCATTCTGGAGCTGGATGCCAAAGAGCGCGCCAGCCTGTTAAAACAAACCCAGCACTATAACGAAGAAGGCTTTCGCGTGCTGCTGGTGGCCAGCAAAGCCCTGCAAAATACGCAGGCCCAATACAAAGTGGCCGATGAAAATGCGCTGGTTGTGCGCGGATTTCTGACCTTTCTTGATCCGCCTAAAGATTCTGCCGCGCCGGCTATCCGGGCGCTGCATGAATATGGCGTAACCGTTAAGGTGCTGACCGGGGATAACCCGATTGTCACCAGCAAAGTCTGCCGCGAAGTGGGGCTGAACCCCGGCACACCTTTACTGGGGCCTGCCATTGAGCTGATGGACGATATTGCCCTTTGTCAGGCAGTAAGAGATTGCACCGTCTTTGCCAAACTCACCCCGCTGCATAAATCCAGGGTTGTGAAAGCACTGCAGGCCAATGGCCATACAGTTGGCTTTTTAGGCGATGGTATTAATGATGCACCGGCCCTGCGCGATGCGGATGTAGGGATTTCTGTCGACAGCGGTGCCGATATCGCCAAAGAAACCGCCGATATTATTCTGCTGGATAAAGACTTAATGGTGCTGGAAGAAGGCGTGATTAAAGGCCGGGAAACCTTTGGCAATATTCTTAAATATCTGAATATCACGGCCAGCTCTAACTTTGGCAATGTGTTTTCGGTGCTGGTAGCGTCAGCCTGGCTGCCGTGGGAGCCGATGCTGGCACTGCATTTGCTGATTCAAAATCTGATTTACGATATTTCCCAGCTGGTTTTGCCGTGGGATAAGATGGATAAAGAGTTTCTGAAAAAGCCCCGCAAATGGGAGGCAGGCCATATCCGCCGCTTTATGGTCTGGCTGGGGCCAACCTCGTCGGTCTTTGATATTTCCACCTTTATTCTGATGTGGACCGTTTTTGGTGCTGGCGCGGCTTATTACGCCAATGGCGGAGGCCAGAGCATTATGAATTCAGGCTGGTTTATTGTCGGTCTGGCATCGCAAACCCTGGTGGTGCATATGCTGCGAACCCGCAAGATTCCATTTATTCAAAGCCGGGCTTCATTACCCGTGATGATATCCACCATCATTGCCGTAGGCATTGGCTGCTGGCTGCCCTTCTCGCCACTGGCGGAATCGATCGGCTTTATCTCGCTTGATTCATCCTACTGGTACTGGCTGGCCGCCACCATGTTCAGCTATATGCTGCTGGCTCAGCTGGTTAAAACCATTTATATCCGCCGTTACGGGGTCTGGTTTTAAGCCGTTAATCTGCTGATTTATCATAAAGCCTTCGCAACTGCGGAGGCTTTTTCAAACGCTATGACCCATGTGAAGCTGGCAGCGGCCGCCCGATAATCGCGGCTTTCAGTTTGAAGCTGACACTATTATTTTTACGTTCAAAAAACCTATTCCTCCTTGTACTGACAAATGATGCCCATGACATGGGGCTTACTGTCATCAGGCGGCCGTGTTACGGCACAGCACGCAACGGGCCATCGCAGATCCCCATATTGAAAATACAGTATGCCTGATTTTCCGTCGACAAATTACTGACGAAAATTAAAACTGGAATATTATTTGCAATTATCAGAATAAATAATAATGTCCGATATACAAAATCAATCGCTGTGTTTGATAAAAACAACTATCAATATTTACCTTTCAGTGATAATTTAATTAATAAGTGATAAATAAAAAGCATGAATTCACTTACATTAAAACATCTACGTATAATAGGGTATTCTATGTCAAAAAATAATACAATCCATAAATATGCCAAATCAATTGCTTTATCAGGATTGTCTTGCGTATTAATTCAGACTGCATTTGCAGAAACAATGACTCTTGATAATGGTGCACCCGTAGGTGATAACCAAAACTCACAAACGGCAGGCCCCAACGGGCCAACATTATTGCAAGATATACAGCTTTTACAGAAATTACAGCGTTTCACCAGAGAGAAAATCCCCGAGCGAATTGTTCACGCCCGCGGCACCGGAGCTTATGGCGAATTTACGGCTTCAGAAGATATTTCCTCTTTAACCAAGGCGGCTGTTTTTAGCAAAGGAAAAACAACGCCTACTTTTGTACGCTTCTCTTCCGTAGTCGGTGGGACGCACTCACCGGAAACATCGCGTGACCCGCATGGCTTCGCGACTAAATTTTATACTTCAGATGGCAATTGGGATTTAGTCGGCCTCAATTTTCCGGTGTTTTTTATTCGTGATGCAATGAAATTCCCTGATCTGGTTCACGCGGCAAAAGTAGATCCTTCAACCAATCTGCCCAATGATGCACGACGAATGGATTTTTTCTCGCATATCCCGGAATCGATTCAGGCGGTGACACTGCTATATTCTAATCACGGAACTCCTGCCAGCTATCGTAAAATGGATGGCCACGGGCTGCACGCATATAAATTTGTCAATGCCACCGGTGAAACTAATTATGTAAAATTTCATTGGAAAAGCTTACAAGGCATTCAAAATCTTGATCCAAAAGAAGTTGAACAAGTACAAGGGCGGGATTACAACCATCTGAGCCGTGATTTGATTGCAGAAATAAATAAAGAAAATTTTCCGAAATGGGATTTATATATTCAAGTGCTGAAACCAAATCAACTGGAACAGTTTGACTTTAATCCTCTGGATGCAACTAAAACCTGGCCAAACATTCCTGAACGTAAAATTGGCACAATGACATTAAATCGGAATCCAGCCAATATTTTCCAGGAAACGGAACAGTCCGCTTTATCTCCTTCTAATTTAGTGCCTGGTATTGAACCCTCAGAAGACCGTTTATTACAGGGGCGACTTTTTGCTTATGCAGATACTCAATTGTATCGGATTGGCGTAAACGGATATCAATTACCAATTAACCGCCCTCGTACTGCGGTGAACAATACCAGCCAAGATGGTGCAATGGATTTTGAAAAGACATCTGGTGGTATCAATTATCAGCCAAGCCGTCTGAATAATTTAAAGGAGCAACCCAGTGCGCGTTTAGTATCAACGCCTCTTAATGGCTCTACCCAACAAGCAAAAATAAAGAAGACGCAAAATTTCAAACAAACGGGTGAACTGTATCGTTCGTTTTCAGCGAAAGAAAAAACAGATTTAGTTAATGTATTAGGTGCTGAATTAGCAGGA
>JBOFGM010000289.1:0-1897 GCA_051649105.1 Iodobacter sp.
AGCAATGGGTTTTTCAGTTTGGCGAATGCGGCTTGTAGTGTTGCCACCGACAAGCTTTCATCTGCCAGTAAGGCGAGGTCACGGCGAACTGCCTGAAGTTTGGACACCGGCTTTGCAGTAAGTTGATCTACGCTTACAAGCGCGGCCACATCCAGTTCAAATAAGACAGGTGCTGTGCCTAAATCGTACGACTGCACCCATTTAGGATGCAATTCGCCAATTACACCAACCACGACGCCGTTTAATACTACTTCGGCAGCGCGGCCAGGATGCAGGGCTGGATGTGCACTGCGGCGGAACTCGGCTTTGCGCGGGGCAAGCAGGCATTCCACATCAGATTTCACATCAAAGAAATCAACATTTTGTTTGGCAGCGCCCCACTGCTCTGCAGTGCGGCCGCCCCATGCCAGACCCGCCAGTTTTTCTGGCTGAGATTCGGCGTCGCAAGCATAAAAGACACGGGCCAGCTCAAACAGGCGGACACGTTCTTGCTTGCGTTTGATATTGCCTTGTAATGCAGCAATCAGACCACCAAACAGGCTGGAGCGCATAACGCTCATCTGGCTGGCAATCGGGTTCAGCAATTTAACCGGGCTGGTATTGCCGGCAAAATCGGCTTCCCATTTTTCTTCAACAAAGGCGTAGCTGATGGCTTCAAAATAGTCGCGGGAAACCAGTAATGATTTCAGTACGGCTTTTTCGCGGCGATCACCTGGCTGCGGCAACATCACCTGGCGTGAAGCTGATGGTGCCACCGGGATATTGTCATAGCCAAACAGGCGGGCAATTTCTTCAATCAGATCTTCTTCGATAACGATATCAAAGCGAAATGAGGGAGGCGTTACGGTGATCACATCGCCAGAGAGCGAAGTAGGCAGGGCCAGACGCGCCAGCAGGGCCAGAATTTCATCTGCAGTGAGCTTAATACCAAGCACCTTGGCCACGCGGGACACGCGCAGGGCAACGGCAGGACGCTCTGGTAACCTGGCAACCGCTTCGCTGACCGGGCCTGCAGCGCCGCCGCAGATTTCCAGAATCAGCTGGGTAGCGCGTTCCAGCGCATTCACTACATTGGCAAAGTCGATACCACGCTCAAAACGATGCGAGCTGTCGGAGCTGAAACCCACGCGGCGTGAACGACCGGCAATGACGCCAGGCGCAAAGAAGGCCGATTCAAGGAAAATATCGGTGGTACCAGCGACGACAGAAGATACCTGGCCGCCCATAATACCGGCCAGCGCTAAAGGCTTGGCGGCATCGGCAATCACCAGCATATCGCTTTCCAGCGTCAGCTCTTTTTCATTCAGCAGGGTGATTTTTTCACCTGCGGTGGCAAAGCGGGCCACAATGCCGCCTTCAAGCTTAGCCGCATCAAAGGCATGCATTGGCTGGCCAAGCTCCAGCAATACATAGTTGGTGACGTCCACAATGGCCGAAACCGGGCGCAAACCAGAGCGCTCCAGGCGCTGCAACATCCATGCCGGAGTGGCAGCAGCCTGATTTACATTTTTAATCAAGCGGCCGGCGTAACGCGGGCAAGCTTCATCAGCCGCCAGGGTCACCGCCAGTACATCATCAATAGCCGGTGCAACAGGCTTGATCTCTACCGGGCACAGCGCTGCATCGGTCAGGGCCGCTACTTCGCGGGCAATCCCTTTGATCGACAGGCAATCTGTACGGTTTGGAGTCAGCTTTAATGTCAGCAGACGGTCATTTAACTGCAGATATTCGCGAATCGACACACCAACGGGCGCATCGGCCGGCAAAATCATCAGGCCATCCACATCGCTTGGCATACCTAATTCATTGCCGGAGCACAGCATCCCAAAGGATTCCACGCCGCGTACTTTGGCTTTTTTAATATTAAAGTTGCCAGGTAAGGCCGCACCAACACGGG
>JBOFGM010000290.1:0-2917 GCA_051649105.1 Iodobacter sp.
AAGACCGGCGGGCTTTTTTATTAGGCCAGGCGCAGATGCTGAAGAAAACCCGTGATCGCTTTGGTGCCGGGCTGATTCCTCTGGATAAACTGGCTTTTCAGCTGCGCCGCTGGGATGAAAAGGGGCAGTACTTCGAGCCCCATGTTTTTGATTTATTGGCATTGCATCAGCATCAAGAGTAGCAAGGCTGACTTTTTTATAGAACGATCGTACAATAACGGCACAGATTCTCTTTGGATGTGCCGTGTCCGCTCAGCGAAAAATCATTCATATTGATTGCGACTGCTTTTATGCCGCAGTAGAAATGCGTGACCAGCCCGCTTTGCGTGATGTGCCGCTGGGTATTGGCGGTGCGGCAGACCGGCGCGGGGTGATTGCAACTTGTAATTATCCTGCCCGCCAGCTGGGCGTGCATTCCGCCATGTCGACTTACCGGGCGCAGCAGCTGTGCCCGGATCTGGTCTTACTTCCCCCGGATTTTCCCCGTTATCGTGCGGCTTCTATGGCTATGCGCCAGATCTTTGCCGATTACACCGACCGGATCGAGCCTTTATCTTTGGATGAGGCTTATCTGGATGTTACCGGGCTGGATCATTGCCAGGGCAGCGCCTCCAGAATGGCAGAAGAGATCCGGCAGCGTATTTTTGCGGAGATTGGCATTACCGCCAGTGCCGGGATTGCCCCGAATAAGCTCCTGGCCAAGATCGCCAGCGACTGGCATAAGCCCAATGGGCAATTTGTGGTGCGTCCGCAAGATATTGATACTTTTATGCTGAATCTGCCGGTTAAAAAACTATGGGGCGTGGGTAAGGTGACTGCCGCCCGGCTGGCCCGGCATGGGGCGCATTGCTGTGCCGATTTACAAAGCTGGCCTTTGGAGCGCCTGATGCGCGAATTTGGTAAGTTTGGCAGTCAGCTGTTTGAGCAATGCCGGGGCATTGATATGCGCCCTGTGGCCTGCGACGAGCGGCGTAAATCGCTGTCGGTAGAAAACACCTACGATCATGATCTGCCGGATTTAGCCGCCTGCCGGGCGGCCTTGCCTGCTTTGGTGACCGACTGGCAGCAAAGAATGCTGCGCGCCGTGGGTGAGCGCCAGCATAAGGCCTTTGTAAAAATAAAATTCAGTGATTTCAGCCAGACCACGGTGGAATGTATTTGCCCGCATCCGTCGGTTGAAACCTTTGCCTTGCTGCTGGCAGAAGGCTTTGAGCGGGGCAATAAGCCGGTGCGCTTGCTGGGCGTCGGAGCCCGGTTTGAGGAGGCCAAAGCCCAGCCGGAGCAGCTCTGTCTTTGGCCTTAAACGCCAGCAAGGTGAGCACGTACCCACCTTGCCGCGCTTTATTTAGCGGCCGCCAGTGCTTTTTGCTTATCCAGCATCTTGCGCTTGATATCCGAAATAGCGGCCAGGGCCGCTTTTTCGCCCTCCAGAATGGCTACATTTTTCTGGTCAAAGTCTGCCGCACCAATTTTCCCGACTTTAGGCCGGATAATAATATCGGCGCGGGTCATTTCTTGCTCGCCCAGCTTTTGGCCCATAATCATCACGGCCTGATTCACAATGCCCAGCATATTGCTGGGTGAATTAGCCGCATTGGCTTTGGATGAAATATCCACAGCAATAATAAAGTCAGCCCCCAGCTCGCGGGCGGCATCGACCGGCACCGGGCTGATCACGCCGCCATCCACATAGCGCCGGCCAGAAATCATTACCGGCTCAAACACGCCTGGAATACTGGAAGACGCACGTACGGCCTGACCGGTGTTTCCCCGGGCAAAAGAGAGGCGGGTACCGGTATCGAGCTCAGTCGATACCGCGGCAAATGGTTTTTTCAGTTTATCCAGAGGGCGGTTATTCACCAGCTTATTCACGTAATCCTGCAGTTTTTGCCCTTTGATCAGGCCGCCGGATAATAAGCTGATATCGCGGATTTGTGATTCATCCAGACCAAAAGCGCGTTCTTGCAGGGTAAAGCCATCCATCCCGGAGGCGTAGAGTGCGCCCACCACGCTGCCGGCACTGGTGCCGGAGACTACATCGGCCACAATGCCATTGGCTTCCAGCATTTTAATCACGCCAATATGGGCAAAGCCTTTGGCTGCGCCGCCGCCCAGCGCCAGACCAATTTTAAGCTTGGGCAGGGGTTGAACGACTGCCGGCGGGTTAGTGGTGCATGCGGCCATCAGGCAAAGCGGTGCCAGCCATGCAAGGCATTTCTTCATTCTGTTTTCTCCAGAGCGGTCACAAAGGCGGTTTGCCCGTCACAGTGCCATTTCACATCGTATTGATAAAGCCTGACGCCATAGATACGGTTTGCATCATCAGCGTAAGCAGGGCGGGGATCTTGTTTTAAAACATCTTCAATCAGTTCGCGCAGCCCCGGTTTAAGCTGGCTTTCAGCCAGCGGGCTGAAGACAACGGCCAGCTCGGGCGGCGCTTCCGCAGCAAAGCCGCCACGCGCGGCGGGTAAACTTTCTGCGTAAGGGATATAGGGTTTGATATCTAAAATGGGCGTGCCATTGACCAGATCAATCCCTTTAAAAGTCAGGGTGACACCCGATTCGGTATCAATTTTCACTAGTTCAACCAAGGACAGGCCAATCGGGTTGGGCCTGAACGGCGAGCGGCTGGCAAAGACGCCGATTCGCGTGTTTCCTCCCAGGCGGGGAGGGCGCACCGTTGGTTTCCAGCTTTCTGCACTTTGGTGAAACACAAAGGTCAGCCAGACATGGGAAAACGCCTCCAGCCCGCGTACCGCTTCGGCGCGGTTATAGGGGGGAAGCAGTTTAAGAGTACCGGTTGCATGGGGCGCAAGGCTGGGCTGGCGGGGAATGCCAAACTTGTCTGCGAAGGGAGTTGCCAGGTGGCCGATAGGCTGAAAGGTAAAACCACTCACAATGGCGTCCACAAAGAGTC
>JBOFGM010000291.1:0-2629 GCA_051649105.1 Iodobacter sp.
GATTATCGGGCCGATTATCGCCATTACCCTGGTGCTGACCGCCGTATTTGTGCCAATGGCGTTTTTCGCCGGCGCGGTAGGGGCAATTTATCGTCAGTTTTCCGTGACTTTGGTTCTGACCATGTTCTTCTCGGCGCTGATGGCGCTGACTTTAACACCGGCTTTGTGCGCCACCTTCTTAAAGCCATTGAAAAAGGGCGAGCATCACGGCACTCGTGGCTTTTTGGGCTGGTTTAACCGCAAATTTGCCACGTTAACGATCCGCTATCAGGGCTGGGTGGGCACTTGCATCCGCAAAACCGGTTTGTCACTGCTGTTTTTTGCACTGCTGCTGGTGATTACCGGCTGGATGATGACTCGTCTGCCAACCTCTTTCTTGCCAGAAGAAGATCAGGGTTACTTTATCAGCGTGGTGCAATTGCCCGCTGGTGCCACCCGTGAGCGCTCGCTGGAAGTGGTTGAGCAGGTTGAACAGTACTTTGTGGCGCAGCCTGAAGTGGCCCGTGTTATTGGCATTGTGGGGTTCAGCTTCTTTGGCCGTGGTCAGAATGCGGCGCTGACGTTTGTCACCTTAAAAGACTGGAAAGAGCGGACCAAGCCGGAAAATCAGGTGGGTGCGGTGGTTCAGCGCGCCAATATGATGCTGTCCGGTCTTAAGCAGGCGTTTTCTTTTGCCACCAATGTGCCGCCGATTCCAGAGCTGGCATCGGTGGGTGGGTTTGATTTTCGCTTACAGGACCGGGGTGGCTTAGGTCGTGAACGCTTGTACGAAGCGCGTAATATGTTGCTGGGTATGGCGGCGCAAAACAAACTGCTGGCCGGGGTTCGCCCGGATGGTCAGGAGCCGGGTCAGCAGCTGCTGCTGGATGTGGATAAGGTCAAGGCCAGCAAGCTGGGCATTGATATGAATGAGCTCAATAACACGCTGTCGATTTCATTGGGTTCTGCCTATGTGAATGACTTTGTGCGTGAAGGCCGGATTCTGCGCGTGCTGATGCAAGCCACACCGGAGAGCCGTCTGGCTCCGGAAGACTTGCTGAAGCTGCAATTGAAAACGCGTGCCGGCGATATGGTGCCGTTATCTGAAATTGCCGTGGCTAAATGGCAGACCGGGGCTTCGGCGCTGGATCGTTATAACGGTTTACCGGCCTTTAAAATTGCCGGTGGTCCGGCTCCGGGTCAAAGCTCCGGGGACGCGATGGATGCCATGGAAGCAATGGCAAAACAATTGCCGCCAGGTATTGGCTTTGAATGGTCCGGCACGTCGCATGAAGAGCGTTTATCCGGTTCACAAGCGCCGTTCTTGTTTGGCTTGTCGATTCTGATTGTGTTCTTGTGCCTTGCAGCGCTCTATGAAAGCTGGTCGATTCCGTTTGCCGTGTTATGGGTTGTGCCGCTGGGTGTATTTGGTGCGGTGGCGGCCATGACATTGCGCGATCTGCCTAATGATGTGTATTTCAAGGTGGGGTTGATTGCCATTATTGGCTTGTCGGCGAAAAACGCGATTCTGATTATTGAATTTGCCCGTGATTTGCAGCGACAAGGATATAGTGCGATCGATGCGACGCTGGAAGCCTGCCGTTTACGTTTCCGACCGATTCTGATGACCTCGTTTGCCTTTATTGCCGGTGTATTGCCGCTGGCCATCAGTACGGGTGCAGGGGCTGCCAGCCGCCGTGCCATTGGTACCGGGGTAATGGGCGGGATGATTACAGCCACGATCTTTGCGGTGTTTTTAGTGCCGGTATTCTTTGTGGTGGTGCGCCGCTTCTTCCCTGAAAAAAATGTGGTTCGTGCCGAGGAAATCGCTGATGACCATCGTTAAGAACCCACTTATGCAGAAAAAAGCCATGAACTTCATGCCTGAAACTTTACTGTTGTCGCTGACTCTGGCCCTGGGGGCCTGCGCCATGGGACCGGATTACATCCGCCCGGCGTCCCCTGTGGCCAGTGCCGTGGGCAGCCAGCCTGCGGATATCAATACGCCGCAGTGGAACAGCTACTTTGCTGATCCGGATTTGCGTCCGGTTATTGAAAAAGCACTGGTGAATAACCGCGATCTGCAAATTGCCACGGCCAGAATTGAAGAGGCAAGGGCGCTGTATGGTATTCAAAAGGCCGATTTATTGCCTGCTGTGAATGCCAACGGCACCGGCAGTATCAGCCGCAGCAATCCTGATGCCGATATCAGCCGCAGCTATGGGGCTAATCTGGCCTTGTTGTCTTATGAAGTGGATTTCTGGGGGCGCGTGCGCCGCCTGAGTGAAGCGGCTAAGGCCAACTATCTGGCCAGCGAAGAAGCGCAGCAATCGGTGCGCAGTGCGCTGATTGCCGATGTGGTCAATGGCTTTTACACCGCCCAGGCCCTGAAGGCGCGCAGCGCCTTTGCTCAGCACACGGCTGCGGCGCGGCAGGAAAGCGCCCGGGTGGTCAAACGCCGGGTGGATATCGGGGTGGCTAACCGCCTTGATTTACTGCAGGCAGAGGCCGCACAGGACAGCGCTTTAAGCGACAGTGCGGCGCTGAGCCGGCAAGCAGTGAATGCGCAAAATGCGCTGACCCTGCTGGTGGGCGAGCCGGTGGTATTGCCTGCGGTGAATTTAGACGCGGCCGCTTATCAATTGCCTGG
>JBOFGM010000292.1:0-1545 GCA_051649105.1 Iodobacter sp.
GCCAGCGCCGCAGCACGCCCGACAGAGAGCGGCGTATCACACACCCTGAGCTCAATGGTTCCATATTCAGGTTTGGGCCGGATATCCCAATAGAAATCCTTCATGCTTTTAACGACGCCGGTATGCTCCATTTTGGCAAAATACTGTTGCTCAAAATCTTCCCAGCGCAATAAAAACGGGGCGCGGCCACTCAAGGGAAAGGCAAAGACCGAATTGAGCCTTGCCGAATTAAATAAAGTATCGTTGCCCTGCACAAAGGGAGAGGATGCCGATAATGCAATAAAATGCGGCACATAGCGGTTCAGGGCATGCAATAAAAACAGCGCCTCATCGGCACTGGTACAACCCACATGGACATGCTGACCAAAAATAGTGAACTGCTTGGTCAGATAACCGTAAAGCTGGGAGACTTCCTGGAACCGGGGCTTATTAAAGATCCGGCGCTCTGACCATAGTTGAAAGGGATGCGTGCCCCCGCCGCAAACCCCGATATTGAGCCAGTCGCCTGCCCGCAGCAGCGTATCGCGCATCTCTTCCAGTTGCGCCAGCAGCGTTGAATAGCCGGTATGCACATCGGTGGCAATTTCGATCATGCTTTCCGTGACTTCAGGCGTCACGCATCCCGGAAAAGGCTTGCGCCCTAATAATTCCAGCATATCCGGGCTGGCGGCCGTTAAATCAAAATCGCTTAATCCAATTAATTGCAATTCCAGCTCCACCCCAAGGCTTAATGCCTGCGATGATTTAAAGGGCTCAAGTGGCATATCAGGATTCCTTGGATTGAGGGACTTCATGCGCCCAAAGCAAGGCGCACTGCACAAAGACCGGACCAAACAGATCCAGGGTCAGCGCCGCAGCGGCGAGAGGCGCCAGCTGATCCACCAGGTTAATACCGGAATAGCGGGTTTGCTCCAGCGCCAGAATCACAAAGGCAGAAATCGGCGAGGAAGCCATGCCAATCAGCAGGCCCTTGCGCCATGAAATACCGCTGATATGGGCAAACAGGCTGATGCCCAGTGTTTTGGTGATCTGACGCACCACGATAATGGCAAACCCCAGCCCGATTCCCGCCATCACTTGCCGCCAATCAAAGGTGGAAGCAATAAACACAAACAAAATTAATGATAAAAGATCGCCCAGCGCACCAAAGCCGCGTTGCGATGAAATCAGCACAATCCGGCGATGGCGCGAAAACAGGCCAAAAGTCAGCGCGGCCAGCACTGGGGAGAGTTTTAAGCTGTGAGCCAGCGAAATCAGACAGATGGCGGCAATGGTAAAAGCCAGCGTGCTGTCCTGGCTGGTGCGCCGGGTCAGCCGCAACAAAGCCGGCACCAGCATCCCCGCCATTCCCCCTAAAAGGGCCGAGCCAGCCAGTACAATCAGGCTGTTATAGGTAGCCTGCCAAAGATTGCCCGAGGTTTGAAAGATGACCAGGCCCACGATCACCTTAAATGCCAGCACCGACAGCACACAGTTAAGGGTGGAAAGGTGCAGGATGCGCTCGGTAACCTGCCCGGAGCTGCGTTGCTCATTAATCACGCGGAT
>JBOFGM010000293.1:0-16372 GCA_051649105.1 Iodobacter sp.
GTGGTTAAAGTGGAATCAGGCTCCCGGCTGGTGGATGAGGCGGGGCGGACCATGCAAGAGGTGGTCACGGCGGTGCGCCGGGTGACCGATATTATGAGTGAAATTTCTGCCGCCAGTGCTGAGCAAAGCTCAGGGATTGAGCAGGTCAATCAGGCCGTGGTGCAGATGGATGAGAATACTCAGCAAAACGCCGCACTGGTGGAAGAGGCCGCAGCGGCGGCAGAAAGCCTGGAAGAGCAGGCAGGGAGTCTGGCGGATGCCATTGCCGTGTTTAAAGTGGGGTCGGCTTATCAGCATGCCGGCGTGGTGACCAAGCGACTGACGGCTCCGCGCGCTGCTGCGCCATCGGTTGGCAGGGCATCGCCTCCACCGGCCAGTTCCGCCCCTAAACCGGGTAAAAAGCTGCCCGGCCCCTCAACGGATGATGGGGACTGGGAGGAGTTTTAAGGCAGGGCTCTGCGGGGGGCAATGGCCCCCGCGTGATGGGTGGGTGATAAGCAGACCTTTGCAGGCAACTCCGGTGAGTTCAACAAGATGACCACTGCGCATGAGCAGGATTTTATTTATACCGATGCTGATTTTCGCCGGGTAGTCGGGCTGATTTATACCCGGGCAGGGATACGCTTAAATGAAAGTAAAAAATCCATGGTCTACAGCCGTCTGGCCCGGCGGCTTAGGGCCTTGGATTTTTCACGGTTCACTGATTATCTGAATTTTCTGGAAGAGGCCCCAAGGCATGAAGAATGGCAGCATTTCATTAATGCGCTGACGACAAATCTAACCTTTTTCTTCAGAGAAAAACATCATTTTGAAATGCTGGCGGAGCAGTTGAAAAAAACCAAAGGCCCGGTGCGGATCTGGTGTTCGGCATCCAGTACCGGCGAAGAGCCTTATTCGCTGGCCATGACGGCGGTTGAGGTTTATGGGCGGTTTGATCCCAATGTACAAATCATTGCTTCAGATCTTGATACCCAGGTATTAAGCAAAGCCAGTCAGGGCATTTATGCGCTGGATAAGCTGGATAAAGTCTCATCGGAAAGAGCTAAGACTTTCTTTTTAAAAGGAAAAGGAGAAAATGCCGGCCAGGCCAGAGTAAGAAAAGAATTGCGCAATATGGTTGAATTTAAACAAATTAATTTATTGTCACCCTCGTGGCCGTTAACACCTTATTTTGACGTTATTTTTTGCCGTAATGTCATGATTTATTTTGATCAGGCCACCCAGCAGGTCATGCTGGAAAAAATGGGGCGCTTATTAAAGGCAAATGGTCTTTTGTATGTCGGGCACTCAGAAAACCTGCACCATATGTCGGAGTGGTTTCATTCCTGTGGCAAAACGGTTTACAGGCTGACAGAGAAAGCGATTAGTGAGTGGGGATCACCAAAATGAGCAAAGGGTTTGAAGAGGTACTGGCTCCAACGCTCTATTTTGATAAGAGTTTTGATATCGATGCCGCCAAGTTGTTGCCAGGCGAATACTATGTGACCGGACGCAATATGTTGCTGGTGACCGTGCTGGGGTCTTGCGTGGCGGCTTGCATCCGGGACCGTAAAACCGGCGTGGGCGGGATGAATCATTTTATGTTGCCGGAAGCGGCCGATGAGGCCACCGCCATTGCCGGCCTGCCTACCCGCTATGGTACTTATGCCATGGAAATTCTGATTAATCAAATTATGAAAATGGGGGGATCAAAATCATCGCTGGAGGCAAAAGTATTTGGTGGCGGTAATGTATTGCGGGGTTTTACGGTTTCTAATATCGGGCAGAAAAACGTTGATTTTGTCCGCTCTTTTTTAGAATTAGAGCGAATTCCTGTGGTGGCTGAAGATTTACTGGATATCTATCCGCGCAAAGTTTATTTTTTTCCGCAGACCGGCCGGGTATTGGTTAAGAAATTAAAAGCGGTGCATAACGATACGATTATTGAGCGGGAGAAAGACTATAGCTCCAGACTTAAATACGCGAAACAAGGCGGGGATATTGAGCTGTTTTAAACGCGGAAAAGCACAATGAAAAAAAAGATCAGAGTAATTGTGATTGATGATTCGGCGTTAATGCGGAATCTGCTGAAAGAAATTATCAATGACGCTGCTGATTTAGAGTGTATTGCCACTGCGCCGGATCCGCTGATTGCCCGGGATAAAATCCGTGAATTAAATCCCGATGTCATTACCCTGGATATTGAAATGCCCAAAATGGACGGGCTGGAATTCCTTGAACGGTTGATGCGGCTTAAGCCCACACCGGTGATTATGATATCCTCGTTAACTGAACAGGGTTCAGAAGCGGCCCTCCGGGCCTTGGAACTGGGCGCGGTGGATATTGTTGCCAAGCCAAAGTTGGATATTGTGCGTGGAATTCAGGAATATGCCGATGATATTCGGGAAAAAATACGTAGCGCTGCGGGGGCTAATGTGAAGCCAATGTTTGGTAGCGTAACACCTAGTCATTCGGCAGATGTGGTGCTGTCAAAAACAGCCAGACCCATATCTAAAACTGAGAAATTAATTATCGTGGGTGCATCAACTGGCGGAACAGAAGCATTAAAAGAATTTTTAATGCCAATGCCTCCTGATTCACCGGCGATACTCATTGCTCAGCATATGCCGGAAATGTTTACCAAATCTTTTGCCAACAGGCTCAATTCCTTATGCCAGGTCACGGTGAAAGAAGCCGAGCATGGTGAGCGTGTTTTGCCAGGGCATGCCTATATTGCACCGGGCCATTCGCATTTAATGCTGGGGTTATCAGGTGCAAACTATGTATGCCATCTGTCCCAGGGCGAGCCCGTGAATCGCCATCGTCCTTCGGTCGATGTTTTATTCAGATCGGTGGCCAATCTGGCCGGCAAAAATGCACTGGGCGTTATATTGACAGGAATGGGCAAGGACGGTGCGGCAGGAATGCTGGAGATGAAGCAGGCGGGTTCGTATAACTTTGCTCAGGATGAAGCCACTTGTGTGGTGTTTGGCATGCCAAAAGAGGCGATTGCACTGGGTGGTGTGCATGAAATCTTACCACTGAAAGAAATATCGGGCCGTGTGCTTGGATTTCTTAGTATGCATGGCGGGCGTAATGTACGAATTTGAAAGTGAATGGCCAGATGAATTTACCGATTTTAATTGTTGAAGACGATGATAGTTTAAGAGAAGCACTGGCCGATACCCTGGAATTGGGCGGCTATTCGGTGTTGCTGGCGGAAGATGGCCAGGATGCGCTGAATGTTTTAGAAAAAAACCGCGTCAGTCTGGTTCTCTCTGATGTGCAGATGCAGCCCATGGATGGTGAGGCGCTGCTGCAGCACATTAAACAGCTTTACCCTTCTTTGCCGGTTATTTTAATGACCGCCTATGGAGTGATCGAAAAGGCGGTTGCCGCCTTGCATGCCGGCGCCTGCCATTACCTGCCCAAGCCCTTTGAGCCTGATCGCTTACTGCAGGAAGTGGCTAAATATATGCTGCCGGGCAGTAATGATGAAGAAGTGATTGCTGAAGATCCGGTGATGCTGCATTTATTAGAAATGTCGCGCCGGGTGGCGCAATCTGATGCCTCGGTGATGATTACCGGTGAGTCGGGGACCGGTAAGGAAGTTTTGGCGCAGTTCTTACACCGTAACAGCGACCGGGCATCGCGCCCCTTTGTTGCCATTAATTGTGCCGCTATCCCTGAACAACTGCTTGAATCCACCCTGTTTGGTCATGAAAAAGGCTCTTTCACCGGAGCGGCCACCCAGCATCTGGGCAAATTTGAGCAGGCCAATGGCGGAACACTGCTGTTGGATGAAATTTCTGAAATGCCACTGGCGCTGCAGGCCAAATTATTGCGTGTACTGCAAGAGCGGGAGGTTGAACGGGTAGGAGGCAGCCGTCCGGTTGCGATTGATATCCGGGTTTTGGCCACATCTAACCGGGATATGAAGCAGGAAGTTGCCTGCGGGCATTTCCGGGAAGATTTATTTTACCGGCTGAATGTGTTCCCTTTGCATCTGCCGGCGCTGCGTGAGCGCAGTAATGATATTTTACCGCTGGCCAGAGCCATGCTGGCCCGCCATGCGGTCCGGCAAAAACGCCGCGCCCCCGTATTAAGCAGCGAGGCAGAAGCGGCGCTGCTGGCTAATGCCTGGGAAGGAAATATCCGCGAGCTGGATAATGTAATGCAGCGGGCATTGATTTTGGCGCCAGGCGACGAAATTCTGGCGGGGCATCTTTATTTGCCGGCGGCTCATAATGCGGCAAATATTGCCGCTGAGGCCGGCATGGCCGCCGTTTTGCCGCCGGCAGAAACACCGGCTGTCGTAAGTGACATCAAAGAGTTAGAAAAAAGACATATATTAGAAACACTCAAGTCATTAGGCGGAGCACGCAAGTCCACCGCAGAAAAGCTGGGGATGAGCGAGCGGACATTACGTTATAAATTGCAGCAATATCGTGAACAAAACCCGGATTTATCGGTTTAAGGCGTAGGTGGCGCAGGAATTGCTTGCAGTAGATTAGTCAGAGCACCTACAATTTAAAACAAGAAGTAAATCATGATTCTTATTTTTAGTCATAGTCAGTAAGCATAAGACTTAGTGAGTGGCTTTGAATCATTGATTAACTGCTTAAAAGGGGATATAAGTCATGAGCGTGCAAGGAATCGATCAGGTTCTTGGCGAATTAAAAGCGATGTCTGCACTGGCTGGTGGGCAGGCCGCGTCGCAGGTTCAGCCCGCTGCAGGTTCACCCGATTTTGCAACTATGCTTAAATCGTCCCTTGATCAGGTTAATCAGGTGCAGCAGGACGCCCAGGCTCAGCAGCTGGCGTTTCAATCGGGAGCCCCGGAAGCTAATTTGCAGGATGTCATGGTATCCTTGCAAAAGGCCAGCCTTTCTTTCCAGACAATGGTACAAGTTCGCAATAAGCTGGTAAGTGCTTATCAGGAAGTCATGAGTATGCAGGTCTAAAGCAATTGCTAGCCTGAATATTTCGTGAAAGCCTCGGTGAAATATTTAGACTAGAATTTTAGACAGGCACAAAGCCTGCACTTGGGATTTCGACGTATGGCAGAGGTAAGTGCAGCGGCAGATAACAATCTGATTACAGCAAAAGGCTTCGGGGTTGCGCGTGAGCGCTTCGCTGCGCTTTCGTCTGGGCGTAAGATTGGTCTGATGGTTGCGGTTGCTGCTGTAATTGCCCTGATTGTAGGCAATCTTCTCTGGTCCCGCGAACCCGTCTATCGCGTGCTGTTTACCAATATTCCGGATAAAGATGGCGGTGCCATCGTCCAGTCGCTGCAACAAATGAATGTCCCCTATAAGCTGGATCCGGGTGGCACCATTTCTGTTACTGCCGATAAAATCTACGATGTCCGCTTAAAACTGGCCGCTCAAGGCCTGCCTAAATCCGGTAATGTGGGTTTTGAGCTGCTGGATAATCAAAAATTTGGTGTTTCCCAATTTGCTGAGCAGGTTAATTATCAGCGCGCTGTGGAGGGTGAATTAGCCCGCTCCATTGAAACGGTGGCGTCCGTCAGTAAAGCACGGGTGCATTTGGCCATGCCAAAGCAAACCGTCTTTTTACGCGATCAGCTTAAACCAACCGCATCGGTGATGCTAACCCTGCATCCGGGCCGTATTCTGGATGGCGGGCAAATTGCCGGGATTATTCATTTAGTCTCGTCCAGTATTCCTGAATTACCCATTAAAAATGTCACGATTGTGGATCAGGATGGCAATTTATTATCCAAATTACCGGAGCTGAGCCAAAACAATTTAGATCCGCGTCAATTGCTGTATGTGCAGCATGTGGAAAAGAATTTTGTTGAGCGGGTTGAAACCATTCTGGCCCCGCTGGTGGGCAAAGAGAATGTGAAGGCGGAAGTGACGGCGCAGATTGACTTTGCCGAAGTTGAGCAAACATCCGAGTCCTTTAAGCCGAATTCACCGCCCAACAGCTCTGCCATGCGCAGCCAGCAGACGCTGGATCAGCAGGGTAAAACCGGTAATGAGGCCGCTGGCGGCGTGCCAGGCGCTCTGTCTAATCAGCCGCCGGGTGCTGCAGCCGCTCCGATTACTGCGCCAGTGGCGTCGGGTGCTTCAGAGGTATTGTCAGGTACAGCCAACAGCCGCAAAGAAGCCACGATTAACTATGAAGTGGATAAAACCATTCAGCATGTGAAGCAGCAAGTGGGTGGTGTTAAACGGCTGTCTGCCGCCGTGGTGCTCAATTACAAACCTGGTAAAGATAAAACCGGCAAGATGACGTATCTGCCGTTCAGCCCACAAGAAATGACACAAATTAATAATTTGGTGCGTGAGGCGATAGGGTACAACAAGGAGCGCGGAGATTCGGTGAATGTGGTGAATGCCGCGTTTGCAGATTCGGTGCCTCTGGAAGAGAAACGGGTACAGGATAAGGCGCTGGATTATCTGCAAACCAATGCCACCGATGTGGGTAAGCTGGCCTTGATTGCGGTAGTGGTGTTGTATTTACTGTTCTTTGTTTTACGTCCGTTGATGAAAGATATGGCGAAAACGCGTGAAGAAGCGCGTATACAGGATCTGGATCTGGGTGAAACGCTGGGCGCGGATGGTGAGAAACTCACTGCCGCAGAGCACACCCCAGAGGAAGACGAGAATCAAAATCGTATGGCTGCATTTGCTGATTTGTTACAGCAGGCTAAAGAGCTGGCAAAAGATGATCCGCGTATGGTGGCCACCATCTTGCGCGAGTGGATGTCAGCAAACGGCGATGAAAGCGGCGATCAAAAGAAAAAGGCCTGACCCGTTCCTGAGTCTTTCTGACTTATCAGGCTGTACCCACGCCGGTGCAACCCTGAAACAGATAATTAAAAAGCCTGAAGGAGCAATGAATGGCTGCTGATCTGAATGAAGAGGGCGTACGCCGTAGCGCCCTTTTACTTATGACGCTGGGCGAAGATGTTGCCGTTGAAGTGTTTAAGTTTTTAGGCCCCAAAGAAGTGCAAAAGCTGGGTTTTGCCGTGGCGGGGATGGACAGCGTCAAACGTGAAGAAGTGGACACCGTATTAGGTGATTTTATTTCTTCCACCCAAAACCGGGCCAATCTTGGCGCTGCCGATGAATATATCCGCTCGGTGCTGACCAAGGCGCTGGGAACCGATAAAGCGGCCAATCTGCTCGACCGTATCTTGCAGGGTAATGATAATAACGGGATTGAATCCTTAAAATGGATGGATTCTTCTGCGGTTGCCGAGCTGATTAAAAATGAGCACCCGCAGATTATTGCCACTATTCTGGTTCATCTGGAATCCGATCAGTCATCCGAAATTCTGAGTTATTTTGTTGAGCGTCAGCGCAACGATGTGCTGCTGCGGATTGCGACGCTGGAAGGCGTGCAGCCGGTTGCCTTGAAAGAGCTGAATGATGTGTTGACTCAGCTGATGTCCGGCTCCGATAAGCTTAAGAAAAGCGCGATGGGCGGCGTACAGATGGCGGCCGATATTCTTAACTTTATGGGCGGCGTGGTCGAGGCTTCTGCTATTGCCAGTGTGCGCGATTATGATCCAGAGCTGGCGCAAAAGATTCAGGACAAAATGTTTACCTTTGATAATATTCTTGATATCGATGACCGTGGTATCCAGTTATTAATGCGGGAAATTCAGTCCGATTCGCTGGTTATTTCTCTGAAGGGTACCAGTCAGGCGCTTAAAGAAAAAATCTTTAAAAATATGTCCTCCCGTGCGGCCGAAATGCTGCGGGATGATCTGGAAGCGCGCGGCCCGGTTAAGCTGTCTGAAGTTGAATCAGAACAAAAAGAAATTCTTAAAATCGTACGTCGTTTGGCCGATGAAGGGCAGATTGTGTTAGGTGGCAAGGGTGACGAAGGATTAGTTGAATAATGAGCAATCCACGCGTGATTCCGCGCGAGCAGTTAAGTGCTTGGGAAAAGTGGGAATTAGCCTCTTTAAAAGAAGAAGAGGAAGAAGCCGCGCAGCAGCTGGCTCCTGAAGAGCCTGCTGAAGAATATATTGAAGAAGAGATCATTGAAGAGCCGGTTGTAGCCGAAGAAGAGTTTGAGCCGGAAGAGTTAGATCCTTTGCCGACTGAGTCGGTGGATGTGCCCGCTGCCGATGTGCCTTTTCCGACGGCAGAAGAAATTGAAGCCATTTCTCAGCAGGCGCAGAGCGAAGGGTTTGAAGCTGGTCTGGAAGCCGGCCGGCTGGTGGCAGAGGATGAAGCTAACCGTTTGCGTCAGCTGCTGGGCAGTGTGGAAGCCACACTGCAAAAGGCCGAGGCAGCCCTCGCTAATGAAGTGCTGGACCTGGCCGTGGTGATCGCCCGGCAAATGGTCAGAGATGAACTCAGCCATTCTCCGGAGCGTCTGCTGCCTATTTTGCGTGAAGCACTGGCCAGTTTGCCGGCGGCCCGCTCGCCTTCGCGTGTCTTTTTAAATCCTGATGACTTAACTGCGGTGCAGGGCATGCTGGGGGCTGAATTGCCGGCCGATACCTGGCGCTTTTTACCGGATGCTCATCTGGATACCGGCGGTTGCCGGATCGATACCCCGGATTCTGCGGTCGATTTATCTTTGCCGGTGCGCTGGCAAAATGTATTGCGGGTTTTAGGGCGCAATGACCGGCCGGATTTGGCCTGGAATGCGCCGGAGCCTGTGCCGGCTGCCATGGCAAAGCCGCCTGTGGCAGAGCCTGAAGAAACCTTGCCTCACGGGGCAGAAGATCATGACTGAGGCACTGATTGGCTGCAGCCAGTATCTGGCTGATTGTAAAGATGCCGTACGCTGGATGCGTCCTTGGCTGCCACGCGGGCGTCTGGTCCGGGTGTCCGGTCTGGTGCTGGAGGCGGTGGGTCTGCGTCTGGCTATTGGTGCATCTTGTGATGTGATGACTCCGGGTGGCGCATCGGTTGAAGCGGTGGTGGTCGGCTTTCATGAAGACCGGCTGTTTTTGATGCCGATTGCAGAAATCTATGGGGTCGAGCCCGGTGCTCAGGTGGTGCCGCATGAGGATATCGAGGCCTGGGTGCCCGATTATGGCAATCCGCGTCCGCCGCAGCGCCGGCTGGAAGATCATGGCCGGCAAATGCCGGTGGGCTGGGGGCTGTTGGGGCGGATTTTAGACGGTCTTGGCCGCCCGCTCGATGGTAAGGGGCGTATTGAGCACGACGACTATATGCCGCTGTTTGCCCGTCCTTATAATCCGATGACCCGCGAGCCAGTACGCCATGTCATGGATGTTGGCGTGCGGGCGATTAATGCCATGCTGACGGTGGGTCGCGGGCAGCGGCTGGGTTTATTTGCCGGTTCCGGGGTGGGTAAATCGGTGCTGCTGGGAATGATGGCGCGCTATACCACGGCCGATGTGGTGGTGGTGGGCCTGATTGGTGAGCGCGGCCGCGAAGTAAAAGATTTTATTGAAAATATTCTGGGTGATGAAGGTTTAAAGCGCTCGGTGGTGGTGGCGGCTCCGGCTGATACACCGCCCTTATTGCGCCTGTACGGGGCGGCTTATGCCACTTCGATTGCAGAATATTTCAGAAATCAGGGCAAACATGTGCTGCTGATTATGGATTCGCTGACCCGTTACGCCATGGCGCAGCGGGAGATTGCCCTTGCCGTGGGCGAGCCGCCGGCGACCAAAGGCTATCCGGCATCGGTCTTTGCCCGTTTGCCGCAGTTGGTGGAGCGGGCCGGCAATGCTGAAGAAGGCGGTGGTTCAATTACAGCTTTTTATACTGTGTTATCCGAAGGGGATGATCAGCAGGATCCGATTGCTGATAATGCACGGGCGATTCTGGATGGTCACTTTGTATTAAGCCGCCAGCTGGCAGAGGCCGGGCATTATCCGGCGATTGATATTGAAGCTTCAATCAGCCGGGTGATGAACGATATTATTTCCCCGGAAGAATTTGCCGTGGTGCGCCGTTTTAAATATTTATATTCCCGCTATCAGCGCAGCCGCGATTTGATCAGTGTGGGGGCGTATGTGCCAGGCTCAGATTCGGTGCTGGATGAAGCGATTCGCAGAAATCCAGGTTTTGAGGCATTTTTGCAGCAGGGGATTGGTGAGTGTGAGCGCTATGACGGGGCCAGAATGAAGTTGTCCCAACTCTTGATGTAGTTTTTTTTGGTCGGGAGTTTATTTGTGGCTAAATTTCGTTTTGCTTTTTTATTAGAACTGGCTATTGATGCACGGGAAGATGCTGCCCGGCTGATGCAGGCCTCGCAGGCAGGCTGGCTGGGCGCCCGTGGCAAGCTGGAGCAGGTGGACCAGTACCGGGTGGAATACCGTGCCCGCTTATTAAATAATGGTCAGAGCGGGATGGGAATTTCGCAGTGGCGGGATTTTCAATTGTTTCTGGCTAAGCTTGATGATGTGGCCAAGGCGCAGCAGCAAGAGATTGATCGCCTGCTGCGTATTTATGAAGGGCACCGCGATAATTGGCTGGAATGTGAGAAAAAGGTAAAGGCATTTGAGGCCTTAAAAAAACGTCATCTGGCCACAGAAATGCAAAAAGAATTGCGTAATGAGCAGCGGATGAGTGATGAATTTAATACCCGGCAGCGTCCGCGAGAATAGCGATTAAATGACATCGGGCTGAAATATTTATCCACGAATAAACCATGGCGGGACAGGGATAAGATGTGGATAAGTCATTTAGCTGGCTGATTTTAAAGAATAAAAATACACTGCCTTTTTTTTAGGCAATAGCAAACAAAGGCCACTGAAGTGGCCTTTGTTGTTTTTAATGTTTGGGGCTGCCTGCCGCAATGCGGTCCATAATGGCAAACATTACGCCGGAAACCACAAAGGTCAGGTGAATACCAATCAGCCAGGCCAGCTCGGCATGGTCGGTGGATTTAATATTCATAAATGCTTTAAGTAAATCAATGGCCGAAATCGCCACAATCGAGCCAATCAGTTTGAGTTTCAGATCGGCATAACTGACTTTGCCCATCCATGAAGGTTTATCAATTGAATTATGTGCAATATCCAGTTTGGATATAAAGTTTTCATAGCCGCTGAAAATCACAATCAGCAATAAATTAGCGACCAGGGTGACATCAACCATGCCTAAAATCGCAATAATCAGATTGCCATCGCCCGTCAGCAGGGAATTAAACATGCCAAAGACTTCTTTCACCATTTTGGCAAACAGGGCAACAATGCCAAGAATCAGTGCCAGATAAAAAGGCGCGAGTAGCCAGCGGCTCTGAAAAATCACTTTTTCTAATACATTTTCAATACGGTCTCGCATTTAATTCTCCGGGAAGTAGCCCGTCATGATGGTGGCTAAAGGCGTACAAATCAAGACTGCGGGCAAGGCCTTGGGTGGATCAATGCGCCTTGTGCTTGTTTACAGGTGAAAATCTGCCTGTGGGCCGGATATGAGTGATTGGCGTATCTGGCAAATTGCTTTTCCCATGAAGGTCAAGGTAATTTAGCCAGGCGATCAGCCATGCGGCCAGCCTCTTGCAGGCCCATACTCTGTGGGCTCCCCTTGTTACTCCTTTCGCGTTACCGCGTCGTGTCATCCTCTCTGAAGGCTCTGTGGGTCAGGCTATACCCTTACCTGGCCATTTATGTATTGCTTATAATCAAAGAAGTTTCTATAATTTCAGTAATTACTGAAATTTGGAAAAGTCATGAATCTGTCACCCATAAATGAGCGCTTTGTTTTGCATTTTGGTGAGATGGGCAGCCGCTGGGGGGTAAACCGCACCGTCGGTCAAATGTATGCGCTGCTGTTTTTATCGCCCAAGCCTTTAAATGCCGACGAAATTTCTGAGCAGCTGGGCTTTTCCCGCTCCAATGTCAGTATGGGAATGAAAGAGCTGCTGTCCTGGAAGCTTTGCAAGCTGGTGCATAAGCCGGGGGATCGTCGTGACTATTTCGAAACGCCAAAAGACGTATGGGAGATTTTCAGATCGCTGGTGGAAGAAAAACGCCGGCGCGAAATCGAGCCGACCCTGTCTTTATTGCGCGATGCCTTAATGGATGAAGTGACGACCGAAGAAGACAAGCATGCGCAGCAAAGAATGCGTGAAATGCATGAGCTGATTGAGCTGGCGACCGGCTGGTTTGATGAGGTGCAGCATCTGTCCCCCGAAACCCTGGAAAGCCTGATGAAGCTGGGCTCTAAGGTACAAAAGGTCCTGAGTTTTGCCGGTTATTTACGCCCTGGTAATAAGGAGTAAATCATGCGAATTGCCCGGCATTTGCCACTGTGGCAAGAAATCACCCTTATTTTGATTATTAAAGTGGCACTGTTAACCGCGATCTGGAAATGCTTTTTTTCCGAACCCGTCGCCAAACATATGCTGGTTCCTGATGTTTTGGTGACCGAGCGTTTTGTCGGAACAGCCTCTTCTCCAACCCAACTTCCGTAGGATACCTTTTATGATTCCCGCCGCTGATGTGGTGGAACTGTCGCGCATGCAATTTGGATTAACCGCGATGTTTCACTTTTTGTTTGTGCCTTTAACATTAGGTCTTTCATGGATTTTGGTGATTTGTGAATCTGCCTATGTCATGACGGGCAAACAAATATATAAAGATATGACCCGTTTCTGGGGAAAGTTATTTGGTATTAACTTTGCCATGGGGGTGACCACCGGTTTAACGCTGGAATTCCAATTTGGTACTAACTGGGCTTATTACTCGCATTATGTGGGTGATATCTTTGGTGTGCCATTGGCGATTGAAGGCATGATGGCCTTCTTTTTAGAATCCACCTTTGTCGGCTTATTCTTTTTTGGCTGGGACCGGCTTTCTAAAGTGCAGCATTTGGGTATTACTTTCTTAGTTGCACTGGGATCTAATTTATCTGCCTTATGGATTTTAATTGCCAATGGCTGGATGCAAAATCCGGTAGGGGCAGAATTTAACTACATCACCATGCGGATGGAGCTGGTCAGCTTAGCCGAGGTATTTTTTAATCCGGTGGCGCAGGTTAAGTTTGTGCATACGGTGGCGGCCGGCTATGTGGCAGCATCCATGTTTGTGCTGGGTGTATCGAGCTGGTACTTGCTTAAGGCCAGAGATACGGGCTTTGCCCTGCGCTCATTCGCCATTGCTTCGGCTTTTGGTCTGGCTTCGATCTTATCGGTGATCGTGCTGGGGGATGAATCGGGCTACACCACGGGTGAAGTGCAAAAAGTAAAACTGGCGGCGATGGAATCGCAATGGGATACCCATCCTGCTCCGGCTCCTTTAATTCTGTTTGGTATTCCTAATCAAAAGGAAGAGCGGACCGATTATGAAGTCAGTATTCCTTATGCTCTTGGGTTAATTGCCACCCGTTCCACCACAGAAACAGTAACGGGAATTAAAGATTTAAAAGTTGAATACGAGCAAAGAATTAAAAGCGGAATGCAGGCTTATGCGGCATTAACACGCTTAAAGGCAGGGGACAAATCGGCGCATGATGCCTTTGAAGCTCATAAGGCGGATCTGGGCTTTGGTTTATTGCTGAAGAAATATACCGTGAATGTAGTGGATGCCACACCGGCGCAAATTAAGGCCGCTGCAGCCGATACGATTCCTAAAGTCGCACCGATCTTTTGGTCATTCCGCCTGATGGTTGGCCTTGGTATGTTGTTTCTGTTTATTTTCACTATGTCGGTGTACTACCTTGCCCGCAGAAATCTGGCCCCTCAGCGCTGGTTATTGCGTCTGGCGCTCTGGTCCATTCCCTTGCCATGGGTGGCCATTGAGGCGGGTTGGTTTGTGGCTGAATATGGCCGCCAGCCCTGGACAATTTCTGGCGTGCTGCCTACCTTTATGTCGGCATCGGCACTGAGCTCAGGGCAGCTGCATTTCAGTATGACCGGCCTGATGCTGATGTATACAGGGCTGTTTGTGATTGAAATGTATCTGATGCTGAAATATATCCGCCAGGGGCCGGCCAGTTTGCATACCGGTCGTTATTTTGGTGAATCAGCCCCTCACGCTTAAGGAAAAATCATGTTTGATTATGAAACACTCAAATTGATCTGGTGGGGGCTGATGATCTTTTTACTGATCGGCTTTACCCTTACCGGTGGTTTTGATCTGGGCGTGGCTATTCTTTTGCCCTTTGTCGGCAAAACAGACGACGAGCGCCGGCTGGTGATTAATTCGGTCGGCCCCACCTGGGAAGGCAATCAGGTTTGGCTGGTGACAGTGGGGGCGGCGCTGTTTGCGGCCTGGCCCCTGCTCTATGCTGCGGCCTTTTCGGTGATGTATGTGGCGCTGATGTTTGTGCTGTTTGCCTTGTTTTTACGGCCGGTCGGGTTTGATTACCGCAGCAAGCTGGAAAACCCGCGCTGGCGTAATGGCTGGGACTGGGCGCTGTTTGTGGGTAGTTTTGTGCCGTCCCTGGTGTTTGGTGTGGCGATTGGTAATTTATTTGTCGGCCTGCCTTTTCAGTTTGATGAGAGCCTGCGGGTCAGCTATTCCGGCCATTTCTACGACTTATTAAATCCGTTTGCCCTGTATTGCGGATTGGTGGCCGTGGCGATGCTGGTGCTGCACGGTGCCACTTTTCTGGCGGTCAAAACCCGGGACCAGGTGCAGAGCCGGGCTAAAACCGTGGCGGTGTATGCCGGTTGCCTGATGGCGCTGTTGTTTGCACTCGGTGGTTTCTGGCTACAACAGCTCAATGCCTGGCATATCGATCAGATTGGTGCGGCAGGGGATGTATTAAATCCGTTAAATAAAACGGTTTCGATGGTGAAAGGCGCATGGCTGGGTAACTTTATGGCTTATCCCGTGCTCTGGCTGGCTCCTGCGATCGGGGTGCTGGTACCGCTGATGGCGGCATTGGCCAGCCGTGGCCGCCGGCACTACTCTGCCTTTTTACTTAGTGGTCTGGCCAGTGTCGGGGTGTTGTGCACGGCGGCGATTGCCCTGTTTCCTTTTATTTTGCCTTCCACCATGGATGCGGCATCCAGTCTTACAGTCTGGGATGCGGTTTCCAGTGAGAAAACACTGGGTGTGATGCTGGGCGTGGTGGTGATTTTTGTGCCGATTATTATGCTGTATACCGGCTGGGTTTACCGCGTGATGCGCGGTCCGGTGACGCTGGAGCGTTTGCAAAATGATACACACAGCTATTAAAGCGCCGATGTTGATGCCTGCATTTGTGGGTATGGCGGGCAGAATTCATTTGGGTTAACCGGTGAGGTGAGGCGAAAAAACAACGCCTCTCTCAAAAGGAGTGTGGTTTATGTGGTACTTTTCCTGGTTGTTAGGGCTTGGTCTGGCGGTGGCTTTGGGCCTGATTAATGTGCTGTGGTTTGAAGCGACTCACGCCTTTGGCGGGGATAATGACAACGCGGCGCAAGAGCGTTTTGAGCATTACCGTGATAAAAAATCGAAGTAAACCGGTTCTGACTACAATAAAAAACAGCCCTGCTCAGGGCTGTTTTTTTGTCTGCCCAAAGGGCCTGCTGCAAAATCCGCTTTGTAATTTTTTGTTGCAATGGCCGCCGCTGAAGTAAGAATACATGGCAAAGCCAGCCGTAAAGAGGGGAGGTAAGCTGGCGGCGGCAGTTATCTGGTCTGCTGGCCTGGCCTGTGTGCCGGAAAATAAGCGGGCACGAAGAAATAGCAATTAGCAAAATGGGCGGGCTAAACAGGGGAAAGGGGTGTATTGCCGGATTGCATTAAATTAAGAATAAACCAGATCGCGCGTAGTATTGTAATGTTTTGTTGCAAGCGGGCAGACGGGATATGGATTATGCATATATGTAGCGCTGCTTTTTTAACTACACGTAAGTATGCCCAATTTGAGCCAGCTCAATATTTGTTGTTGCCTGTTCCTGTAGATTTCCAGTCGATAATTGGCCCGATAAATTGATATTATTGAAAATAGATATATAACGTATTTGTTTCAACAGAAAGTGTTTGTCATAGATGTGTATTTTTGCGCCATATTTTTCTTGTTATTTGATATCGAAAGTGGTTTTAAATTCCCGGTGCCATTATCTTTTGATTGCCAATTACTACCGTGCAGTGAATAATCCATCTTGTTTGGCTTTGTAAGGTGTTTGTACTAGTTTCGCTTGCGAGATTTTCACTTTGTTTTGCTGACTCGTGCTTTAAAACATTTATTCAACGAATACAGGCCATGCCAACATTCGTTGCTTGAACAAGTAAAAAAGGGGATGTGATGAATATTCTGGGCTATCTACAGAAAATCGGCCGTGCGCTGATGGTGCCGGTGGCAACACTGCCGGCTGCCGCAATCTTAATGGGGGTCGGTTACTGGCTTGACCCGACAGGTTGGGGTAGTAACAGTGCATTGGCAGCTTTCCTGATCAAATCAGGCGCTGCAATTATCGACAATATGTCGATTCTGTTTGCCGTAGGTATTGCTTACGGTATGTCTAAAGATAAAGACGGTGCAGCTGC
>JBOFGM010000294.1:0-2104 GCA_051649105.1 Iodobacter sp.
GATCTTTAATCAACACCGCAAAACGACCGCTGGGCAGCAAGCCTGCCACCGTGGCATGAACCCGCTCCCCCACCGTATAACGGATATCATCGGCCGATATCCGTGTTACCTCAGTCACGCCCTCTTGCGCCTTGAGATAGTGCTGGACCAAACTGATCGGGCTATTACCAGGCAGCATAATTATCTTTGAGTACTGGATCGGTAGAGGGCAACAATTAAATCAGCTTCACCGCGTGAAATACCGCACTGATCAGCGACACTATTTGAATCAGCCCCCAGCTTGGCCAGGCGAATTGCATGACTGTAAGGGCTTTCTTTATCGGTTTCAGCAATGGGTTCAGGGCTGACCCACTGCGCCTGCGATGCGGCCAGACGCAATTTAAGCGCATCCATTTCAAAGCGCAGCTGAACAATTTCATTTTGCAGCGTTTCGATATCGGCCGGATTTTGTGCTGCCCCGCGATGCACCGATGCTTTGCGCATAAACAGCAACAGCTCCGCCACATAGAACAAAATCAGAATCAGGCTGATATAGAGTAATTGTACCCAGGTAATGACGATACCATTCATAAGGCGAGCTCCCCTGCCGGGGCTGGCAGGCCATGTTCAGACGTCATACGCGCGTTGTAATTTGCCGGTGTTGTGCACAATCTGCAAATGCGCCGCCAGCACACCTCTCTGACTGACCGCCATTTGCTCTATTTCCTGCACCTCTTCATTACACACCCGCATCAGTGCGGCTAACTGCTGCTGCTCTGAGCCGGTTAACGCGCCCCATTGAATAATAGGCAAATTCAGGCTTAATTCCTCAAAAGATTGCGAGTGCTGCAACATCACCTCCCAATCTTCGGCCTTTGCTGCAAGCAACATCCTTTCAGTACATCCTTTCAGCGCAGCATAGGCAGCCATCCAGTCAGATACGGCCATAACTTAAAGCACTCCGGTCTTGTTGATCCCGCTCAGCAACAGGCTCTGGTGCCAGTTTGGTAGCGCCAATGGACACCCAGGCATCTTTGAGCTGATCGAGTAAATTAAGCATTTCATCGAGCCGTTCGGGCACATTATTAATATTTGCCTGTAATAACTCAAAGCTGATGTAGTCATATAATGCGTCTAAATTTTCGGCTAATTCCCCGCCATTTTCTTTATCTAAAGCCAGCCGTAAACCATCTTCAATAATCGCAATTGCCTTGGAAATGGCCGCACCCTTTTGCGCAATATGGCCCTGCTGCATATATATTTTGCCAAGCTGAATCGCTTTAATTGCACCTTCAAACAAAAGCACAATCAATTGATGAGGGCTGGCAGATTCAACAACCGTATCAAGGCTGGTTTGCCCATAAGCAGAAAGAGCTTTTTTAACTGCGCTCATAAGAATAACTCTCTAGAATAATTCAGGATATGCCGGCTGTTTAAAGCCGGTTTAACAGATCAGCATTCCGTCTGATCTGTTAAACACATCCCGTTTAAAATCAAATTTAATCGCCTGCAGCAATACTGACAGGCCATTATCTCGACAGACCGGCAAGCTGTGAAGTCAAATTATTACTGGTGTTTTTCAGCGAGGCAATTGCAATATCCATAGCGGTAAATTGCTTGCGATATAAAGCCTCCGTGGCATCAAAGTGCCTGTTCATGCGAACCCGTTTTTCACCCAGCTGATTAATACTGCTATTCACACCCTGTGTTTGTTGCGCTAAAAATCCGGTATTGTCTTTTAAAATACCTGCCAGCGTTTGATCCAGACTAAAGGCCACACCCCGGTTAAATGAAACCGTGCCGTAATCCCCGGCCGTTGTGGCAGTAATAATCAGGCTCAGCCCCTCACTCTGGCCCACCCCGGTCAATGCCTGCCCGACCCCTTTGGCCACTTCTCCGCCAATTTTCCCTTCAACGTCGGCACCTTTCGCATACCCGCCCACTTTCAAACCCAAAGTGGCTGCCGTGGTGCTGGTTGCAACATCCCCGACACTGGTAATTTGAATTTCTGATTTACTGCCATATTCCGAAGAAAAAATATCAAATTTACTGGTGGCTTCATTAAAGACAACGCCGACCGTTTTACCGGCTTTGGATAAGTTGTCATCGCTGTTGATTTTGGACT
>JBOFGM010000295.1:0-3008 GCA_051649105.1 Iodobacter sp.
ATGCCTTCTGGGGCAATACCCTCAGCGAAGCGATTAATCAGGAAGCGCCCAGGGTGGTGGTTAATCTGGCATCGGAAGAATATTTCAAATCTGTCAAACCCAGGCTTTTAAGCTGCCCGGTGATTACCCCGGTGTTTGAAGACTGGAAAAACGGCCAGTACAAGATTATCAGCTTCTATGCCAAGCGCGCCCGCGGCATGATGGTGCGCTGGGCGGCGCAGCAGCAGACCGCGCAGGCAGAGGATCTGAAAGCCTTTGATGCCGAAGGCTATCAGTATGATGCCTCTGCCTCGGATGGCCTGCACTGGGTGTTCCGCCGCCGTCAGGATTAATCTCTGCTCTGCCATGCGGCCAGCTTGCGAAACAGCCAGCTTTGCGGCGCTGTTTCGCCGGTGCGGGAGAAATCCAGTAAATGCATCGCTTCCTGCATGGCCTGATGCGCAATAAAAGCATCATGATTGCCGGCAAACAGCAGCTGATCGCCAAAACTCAGCGCCGTATCCAGCCCCGGCCAGGTTTGTGCCCCGTCGCCATGCACGCAGAGCAGAGGCAGGCAATGCAAAGGCTCGCTGCCAAAGGGATTATTAATCCAATGGCTGATCCGTAAACGCGGCACCGGACTGGCTAAAAAGGCATGCACGGCAGCGGTGTTTTTAGCATCCAGCGTAATACTCCAGATTTCCGGCACCTGCTGATCGCACAGATTAGCCAGCTGATCCAGCAGCGCCTTGGCCCAGGCTTCGTCTTCATGCTGAATTAATTCCAGAAATTGCGCCAGCAGCGGTGTTTCAATGGCCCGTAAACATTCATGCGCCACAATTTCACTGCGAATGGAGGTGATATCCGGTTTAAATGCAGAAAACAATAAATGGTTGTTTCTGATATTTTGCCGCGCCACCACAAATAATTTGGGATTAATGCTTCTGGCCGTCGCCATTGCCGATAAATTATTAATATCGTGATCATGACAAACTAATAAACCAGAGGCCGTTTCAATACCTGCAGCCTTTAAACAAGCGGCATTCACGCCTAAAGCCTGTATAAACTGGCCGGGTAATAAATCAGGCTGCGGATCGGGATCAATCACCGTCACTTTCACGCCTTCCCGCAATAAAGCAGCGCGCATCGACATGCCAAAACGGCCATAGCCCACAATCACCCAGTGCCCGGCGGGCGGGCGGATTAAAGGGCTGATCGGATTGCCGGGAAAATCAGATAATAAAGTCCAGAGCCGGAAAGTATGCGGCGCATGCAGCGCCATCTGAAATTGCCGCCCCACCAGATCAAACATATTGATTACTTTATTAGCGCCAAAAGACTGCATATTTTCTGCCACGGCTTTATTTCTGCAGCGGCAAATAGACACCAGAGCAGGCCTTAATACAAAAGCCGCCATGGCAATGGCCAGATTGACATTTTCATCACCGGTAATGGCCAGCACCCCACGGCATTGCTTATGCGTAATGCCGGCAATTTTTAATAATTCAGGGTTAGCCGCATCGCCGGCATAAAACACCGGATCAGAATGAAAATCGGCCAGCGTCAGATCATTCACCCGGTCTTCCCGGGTATCGAGCACCACAAAGCGGATATTTAATTCATCCAGCACCTTGCAAAGCAAACGTCCGGTCTGGCCATAGCCACAAATTAAATAAAAGGGTTCCTGTAAACGACGCACTTTGCTTTTAAAGCGGGCAAATTGCACAGCACTTTTTAAGGCCTGATCATTAAACAGGGTAAATACGGCCCCTAAATTATAGGCCCAGCCGGTAACGGATAAATAAATGCAAAAGAGCACCCATAAGCGCTGGGAATAAGAGAAAGGATAAGGCGTTTCACCAAAGCCAATGGAAGTCGCGGTATAGCTGATAAAGTAAAAAGCATGAAAAAAGCCCATTTGATAAGGGCGGCCCTGATCATCCAGACCAGGAATCAGCACCAGCCCCAATACGGCAATGGCATAAATCATAATTAGCGTAATAATCGGCGCACGCATGCGCCGCAACACCAGAAAAAAGATATTGGGCATAGTTTTATCGGCGATGTTGCAGGGTTTCACCAATCAGCAGCACCACCGAAACCACATTGGCGGCCAGTGCTCCGGCAGAAAACGACACCACCATCGAAGTAATACCCGGCGTCATTCCCACCTGGCTGACATACATGGCATGGCCCCAAACCAGGGCGGCGGCAATCAGCTGTAAATCGGCAACCAGACTGGTGGCCAGATGCAAGGCACCCACCTGGGTGCGGTCACCAAATTTAATCACCGTGGCAATCAGGCTGACCACCAGGGCAAAAAACAACTCAAATACATCATGCTGATGGGCCACATCGATTTGCCCCATCACAAAACCAAAATTAAGTGTGAATGCCAATAAAATAAAAAACCCGAAAACTACTTTTTCAATATTCATACTTCATATGATCCAGGGTAATGAGTACGACGATGATAAAGCATAGAAGATTTAAAGCTGCTTATATCTGTATTTTATAAAAAAATCACAATCCTGATACTATTCGTCTTTATATCAAACACCTTATATACCCCTGTCATGGCGGGCTGTTTTCCAAAAAGCCGGCCCATTTTGGGATGCTTTCCCGCACCCCTGCAAAATGTAGTCGTCAAACGCTCACTACGAAACAGCCTTTCTATACTCTTTCTAAAATGAACTTTCCCGCCATTAATGGAAACCTTGCCTGGTAATATTATTTGACCTGGTAATTAAAATACCGTATTGCCGTTTAAGAATTAAAAGAATTTTGTTTTAATTGCCTGATAATTAATTATCACAAAAAACAACACGAGCATAAGTCGTTGTTTATTAAAGATAATAAATAAAATGTATATAAATACCAATCAGGCGTCATTTATGGATGGTACATAACAAATACGGTGTTTTATTTATGAGAAAAGCATGTTTCAATATATTTAAAATAATAATTTATTTATAACTTTATGATTAATATGATATTTATTTTTTAATGATTTAATTAACTTAATAAAT
>JBOFGM010000296.1:0-3389 GCA_051649105.1 Iodobacter sp.
AAAGCGCACATCCAGCGATGCCGCCACAGCGGCCACACCTGCCTCATCCTCCCAGCTCACACCCGCCTCGCGGGCGGCCAGCGCGCTTAAACGATATAAGGCACCGGAATCCAGATAGGCAAAGCCCAGCGCTTCGGCCACCCGTTGCGCTACCGTGCCTTTGCCAGAGGCGGATGGCCCGTCAATGGCCAGAATTGCAATATCAGACATTCTTATTCCAAAAGTTTGGCAGCCCGCAGGCTGCCCATTCATTACATCAGGCTTTTAATACGGCTTGAATCTGAGCCAGTTCTGCAGCGCTGAATTCCAGGTTTTGCACCGCAAGGATGTTTTCCTGAATCTGCGCCACCTGGCTGGCACCAATAATGACCGAAGTCACCTTAAGTAAGGCCCAGGCCAGCGCCATTTGCGCCAGTGTTTGCCCGCGCGCTGCCGCAATCTGGTTCAGCGCTTTAATTTGCCCCAGGCGTAATTCAACCTTATCCGGCGTTAAAAACGGATTATCCAGCGCAGCCGCGCGGGAATCGGCAGGAATACCGTTTAAATAGCGCGAAGTCAGCAGACCTTGCGCCAGCGGACAAAAGGCAATGGAGCCAATTCCTTCTTCTTCCAGTACATCGCACAAGCCATCTTCAATCCAGCGGTCAAACATTGAAAACGACGGCTGATGAATCAGACAAGGCGTGCCCAGCTCTTTCAGGATGCGGCTGGCTTCACGGGTTTGCTCTGCTGAATAGGATGAGATCCCCACATACAGCGCCTTGCCCTGGCGCACCATGGCATCCAGCGCCGACATGGTTTCTTCCAGCGGGGTATCCGGATCCGGCCGGTGTGAATAAAAAATATCCACATAATCGAGCCCCATCCGCTGCAGACTCTGATCCAGACTGGCCATCAGATATTTACGACTGCCCCACTCCCCGTAAGGGCCGGGCCACATTTCCCAGCCTGCTTTGCTGGAAATAATCATTTCATCGCGGTACGGTTTTAAATCCTTGGCCAGAATGCGGCCAAAAGTGGATTCGGCAGCACCCGGAGGCGGGCCATAATTATTAGCCAGATCAAAATGGGTGATGCCGGCATCAAACGCCGATAAAACCATATCGCGGCTGGTACTGTAGGCGCGGTTTTCGCCAAAGTTATGCCATAAACCCAGGGAAATCGCCGGCAGTTTCAGGCCGCTTTTCCCCAAGCGCCGGTAAGGCATATTTTGGTAACGTGTATCACTGGCCAAATAACTCATATCCACCCTTCGCTACCTTGACTTGCGTCCCCACTGATTGCGCGCCGTACTGGCACGGACAATTTGCCCGGACAAGCCTTCGATATCATTATTTTCAATACATTCGATCAATGCCGCCAAAGAGCGGGCATTGGCTTTCAGATCAAGTAAAATGGCTTCTTTATTTGCCAGCGTAATATCCCGCCACATTTCCGGATGCGAAGCAGCAATCCGGGTAAAGTCGCGAAACCCCGTCGCAGCAAAATCAAAACAAAGCGGTGCATTATGACGGTCCAGCACCGCGTTCATATAGCTAAAAGACAATAAATGGGGAATATGGCTGACGGCAGAGAAAACGCCGTCATGCTCTTCGGCGCTCATTTCATACACCCCGGCACCACAGGCTTGCCACAGCTGGCGCATCAGCTCCACCGAAGCGGGCGCACTTTCCGCCAGAGGGGTCAGCACCACGCGGCGGCCTTCATACAGGCCATACTGCGCAGCGGCAGCACCGGATAATTCTGAGCCGGCAATCGGGTGGCCCGGCACGCAATACGGCAGGTGAGCGGGCAAATACTGCCGGTATAAGGCACAGACATCTTGCTTGGTGGAACCGGCATCACTGACAATGCAGGCAGCCGGCAAATGCGGCGCAATTTGCTCCAGCAAATGCCCCATTTGCCCGACTGGCGCACTTAAAAACACCAGATCCGCGTCTTTAACCGCCAACGCCGCATCGGAGCTGGCCTCGTCGATCACTTTCAGCTCCAGAGCGCGCGCCAGGTTTTCCGGGTTACGACCCACACCCACCACATAATCAACGCACTTTGCCCGCTTTAACGCCAGAGCAAAGGAGCCGCCAATCAGGCCTGTTCCAAGTAGTACCAGCTTTTTAAGCTCGCGCATTAATCACCCAAAACTTCGAGTAAAACATATTTAATGGCAGAGGCATCTGCAGGAGGATTCGCCACCCGCTCCAGTCTTACTCTGAGCTTGTAACTATTGCCCGCCACATAGTTAAAGCCCTCAATAGCGCCATAAAACAAGGCCCACGGGGCTGAAGGCGATTCACGGGTTTGCATACAATCCATTTTGGCGGCACCGGCCACGCAGGGTTTTGTTTCCGGCGCAATATAAAGCACCTGCTCAACCTCATCCCATTGACGGATAAACACCAGCTGGTCGCCCTTCTTGCCAGAAAAGACCAGTTGATCGTCCTGGAGTGCAAACCGCTTTGCGCTATCAAACACCGCCACAAAGGCCGCCTCATTCTGCTGCGCCTTCTTATTCTGGCAAGCCATGCGGGTAGTAGCCAGCGGGCCGGCTTTAAATTCAGGCACGGTGTGCAGCTCACCGAAATAGCGATTGCACCCGGCAAAGCCGCTGATCTGCGCACCCTGGATATGCAGCGAAAGCGGTTTGCCATCCTGTGACAGCGCCACGCTCTTTCCCTTATGGGTCAGCGACTGAAGCAGATAATCGCCGTCCAGCATCGAACGGGCAAAAACGCCCTGGGTGGCAAGAGCCAAAAGAGCAGTCAGCAAAAATTTATTCAACATAAGTAATTCCGGAATAAGTCAGACAGAACGGCCAATGGCAACGGCCAGCGCAGCAAAGCGTGGCATCAGCTCCATCAGCGCCGGCGGGTTAAGTGCCTGATCGGCAGCAAACAGTGCATTGGCGGGATCCGGATGCAGATCAAGCAAGACCCCGTCAGCGCCGGCGGCAATGGCCGCCTGAGCAAGAGCCGGCACCATCCATGATTTGCCACAGGCGTCAGAGGGATCGACCATCACCGGCAAATGGGTTTCCTGTTTTAAAGCGGCTATCGCACTGATATCCAGCACATTGCGATAGGCCGTTTCAAAGGTGCGGATACCATGCTCACAAAAAATAATATTGTGATTGCCGCCGGCAGCAATCGATTCAGCCGCCATCAGCCATTCGCTGATCGTGGCCGATAATCCGCGCTTTAAAATAACAGGTTTATTAATCCGCCCTACTTCACGCAATAAATCCAGATTTTGCATATTGCGCTCACCAATCTGGATGATTTCAATATCGTGTTCCATAAAAGCGTCGAGCATACGGGTATCGGGTAGCTCTGCCACCACCGGTAAATGATGACGAACCGCTGCTTCTTTCAGTAAAGCCAGCGCTTCCAGCC
>JBOFGM010000297.1:0-4472 GCA_051649105.1 Iodobacter sp.
GATTTTAAACCGTGAAAATACGTGCTTTTACTGCAAAATAGAGCCATCCGGGTGCTTCATATGCAAGGCAGGGGCAATGATCTGCTGCGGTGTGATAAAATCCCCCCCTTTCTGCTGATGCGGCCGGTGTTTGACCGGACTGCGGCAGCGTAAACCGATATTCTAACTCTTCACAGGGCATCCGGGCGGTGAAGAGGAAAAATAGGCCATCAGTACTTCGGGTATTAAAGTGATGTATCTGCGTGGATAGCGCAGACAAATGATTTTTCTTTGTGATCCCGCGATCAGTCCGGGCAGCATGGCTGCTCAGGATCTGCCGGACGGGCGTCTCAGCGTGTTTCTCTGAGATGACAGCGTGGAAATGATCATTTATTCTGAATAATACAACGATGTAGCTGTGCAGCAACAGGGTAAACATACCATGATCAGTACTTCCAATATTACAATGCAATTTGGCGCGAAACCTTTGTTTGAAAAGGTTTCCGTTAAGTTCGGTGACGGTAACCGTTATGGCCTGATTGGCGCAAACGGTTGCGGTAAATCTACTTTTATGAAAATCCTCGGTGGTGATTTAGAGCCAACCGCAGGTAATGTCAGCTTAGAGCCAGGCGTGCGTCTGGGTAAGCTGAAACAAGATCAGTTCGCTTTTGAAGATCTGCGCGTGATTGATGTAGTTATGCAAGGCCATGCCGAGTTGTGGGCTGTTTTGGCTGAGCGCGACGCGATTTATGCCAATATGGAAGCGACCGAAGACGATTATATGCGTGCGGCTGAGCTGGAAGGCAAAGTAGCGGAATATGATGGCTACACCGCTGAGGCGCGTGCCGGTGCTTTATTGCTGGGCGCAGGGATTCCGATTGAGCAGCATACCGGCCCGATGAGCGATGTGGCTCCGGGTTGGAAATTACGGGTTTTGCTGGCGCAGGCGCTGTTTTCTAATCCGGAAGTGTTACTGCTGGATGAGCCAACCAATAACCTGGATATTAATACCATCCGCTGGCTGGAAAACTCGCTGAATGAGCGGGATTCCACCATGATTATTATTTCCCACGATCGTCACTTCTTAAATCAGGTGTGCACGCACGTTGCTGACGTGGATTATCGTGAGATCCGTATTTATCCGGGTACTTATGATGACTATATGCTGGCATCGACGCAGGCTCGTGAGCGTTTACTGACAGATAATGCAAAAGCCAAAGAAAAAGTGGCTGAGCTGAACTCCTTTGCGGCTCGTTTCTCGGCCAATAAATCGAAGGCGCGTCAGGCAACCAGCCGTTTGAAGCTGGCAGATAAAATTAAGGAAGGCATGGTCGATGTGAAACCATCGAGCCGTCAGAATCCTTATATCCGTTTTGAAGTGGATGAAAAAGCGAAGTTACACCGCCAGGCGGTGGAGTTGTCGCTGGTATCCAAGTCGTTTGATAAGCCGTTGATTCAAAACCTGGATCTGATCTTAGAAGCCGGCCAGAAAATTGCCGTCATTGGTGGTAACGGTGTGGGTAAATCCACACTGATGAAGCTGCTGATGAATGTCATTAATCCTGACAGCGGTAAGATTAAATGGGCAGAAAAAGCCCAGCTTGGCTATTTTGCTCAGGATCATGAAGCTGATTTTGAAGAAGATATCACCTTGTTTGACTGGGTTAAGCAGTGGAGCCAGCCAGGCACCGATGATCAGGTGATTCGCGGTATTTTAGGCCGCCTGTTGTTTGGTGGTGACGACGTTAAAAAGTCGGTTAAAGTCTTATCCGGTGGTGAAAAGGGCCGCATGCTGTATGGCAAGCTGATTCTTGAAACACCGAATGTGCTGATTATGGATGAGCCGACTAACCATATGGATATGGAGTCGATCGAATCCTTAAATCTGGCTTTGGATCTGTTCAAAGGCACCTTGTTGTTTGTTTCGCATGACCGTATTTTTGTAAGCTCGCTGGCAACTCAAATCTTAGAGTTAAATGGCGATGGCACATATAACTACTATGTAGGTGGTTATGAAGACTACCTGGCCAGCCGTGGTCTGGATTAATCTGCCCTTCATTTTGTTGAAATGATGAGCGTGTTGATATGTAAGTAGTAAAATAAAAGGGGCGTTTATCCGCCCCTTTTTTGCGCCCATTTTTTGCAGGCTGACTCTTTGCTATGTCACGTGATCTTCCCTTTATTGCTCCTGCTTATTCTTCACCGGTCTGGTTACAAGGGGGGCATATGCAAACCCTTTATCCGGCCACGCTGATGTGGAAAAAAATTCCTGCTTACCGGCGGGAATCCTGGATTACACCCGATCTGGATTCAATCGTGGTGGACTGGATGGATGGCCGGGCCGGAACACCGATTGTGGTGTTATTTCACGGGCTGGAAGGCAGCTCCCGCAGTCACTATGCAACCTCTTTATTTGATTATCTGTATCGCTCGGGCTGGCGGGGCGTCGTGCCGCATTTTCGCTCCTGCGGCAATGTATTAAACCGCCTGCCACGGGCCTACCATGCGGGCGATTCGGCTGAAATAGACTGGGTGCTGTGCCGTATCCGGGCCCAATATCCGGATGTGCCGGTGTTTGCGGTGGGCGTGTCGCTGGGGGGCAATGCCTTGTTAAAGTGGCTGGGTGAGCAGGGCACGGCGGCGGCGGCGGTACTGGATGCGGCCGCTGCGGTGTGCGCACCGATGGATCTGACCGCCACAGGGCAGGCGCTGGATCAGGGGGTAAACCGGCATATCTATACCCGTGAATTTTTGCGCAGCCTGCGTAAAAAGACCTTTGCCAAACTTAAACTGGTTGATAATCCGTTTCTGGATCAGGAAGGCTTGCGCCGTGCGAGTAGCTTACGGGAATTTGATGAGTTGGTAACGGCACCGGTCCATGGCTTTAAAAGTGTCGATCATTATTGGCAGGAAGCCAGCAGCAAGCCCTGGCTTGCCACGATTCGTCTGCCCAGCTTAGTAATTAATGCAAAAAACGATCCGTTTATTCCGTTTGAATCATTGCCACAGCCCGAAGAAGTGTCTGACAGCGTTACACTATTGCAGACGCAAGAAGGCGGCCATGTGGGCTTTGTAACCGGCTCCCTGCCGGGTAATCTGCACTGGTTGCCTTATACCTTGCATCATTTTTTTCAGTGTCATCTGCCGTTGCCCCGTTAAGGAAACTGACTGTGCCTTTACTCTCTCCCCGTCTTTTTAAGGCCTATGATATCCGGGCCCAAACCTCGTTATTGACCCCGGAAGTGGCGCATTTTGTCGGGCTGGCACTTGGGGCTGAAGCACGGTTGCGCGGGGTGGCGCAAATCGCTGTGGCGCGTGATGGCCGTTTTTCCAGCCCGGCGCTGGCGCAGGCTTTAATGAATGCGCTGGTTTTAAGCGGGATCAGGGTGCTGGATATGGGGCAGGCGGCGACTCCCTTGCTCTATTTTGCAGCCCGCCAATGGACCTCCGGCTCTGGCGTGATGATTACCGGCAGCCATAATCCGCCCGATTATAACGGCATTAAAATGACGCTGGGCGGTGAGACCATTGATGGGGCCGCCTTACAGGCTTTGCGTTGCCGTATTGAGCGGGATGATTTTGTTTACGGCTCGGGCAGTATTGAGCCACTGGATCTTACGGCGGATTATTATGCCGCGGTGGCTGCCGCCTGCCCGCAGCAGCGGCCTTTTAAAATTGTGGTGGACTGTGGCAATGGCGTGCCAGGTGCTGTGGCTCCAGGCTTATATCGCGCCTTAGGCTGCGAAGTGATTGAGCTTTATTGCCAGGTGGATGGCGCGTTTCCTCACCATCATCCCGACCCGCAGGTGGAAGAAAATCTGGCGGATTTAAAGCAAAGGGTGATTGCGGAAGGGGCCGATATCGGCCTGGCTTTTGATGGTGACGGCGACCGCTTAGGCGTGGTGACGCGCCACGGTCAAAGCATTGCCGGAGATCGTATTTTAATGCTGTTTGCCGCGGCAGCACTCGAGCGCGGGCCGGGGCATATCTTATATGATGTTAAATCCAGTGGTTTAATCTCTGGCTGGGTAGAGGGCAAGGGCGGCAGTTGCGAGGCGATCCCAACCGGGCATGGTCATATGAAGCGGCATTTATATGCTTCCAAAGCGCTGGTGGCCGGTGAATTATCCGGACATTTTGCCTTTGCAGACTGGCCGGATGATGATGCGCTGTTTGCCGGCGCTCGTTTTTTGCAAATGATGGGCGAGAATAATCTGGATGACGCCCTGCAGGCGCTGCCCTCTGCGGTTTCTACCCCTGAAATTCAGGTGTGTTTAGCGCAGGATGGTCATCAATTGGTCGCAAAGATCGCGAAAAATGCAGTATTTCCGCTGGCATTACGCATTTTTACTGTGGATGGTTTACGGATCGAATATGCTGATGGCTTTGGTCTGATCCGGGCCTCTAATACCACGCCTGTTTTAACCCTGCGCATCGAGTCGCAAACCCGGCAGGGTGTGGCCCGGATCCGGGCCGAGCTGGCCGCCGCCATT
>JBOFGM010000298.1:0-6203 GCA_051649105.1 Iodobacter sp.
AAAGGCAGGCCGTTTTCCATTCCGAAGGCCATCCTCAGCGAGGTTTGATCCGGCTGCATTAAAAACACCCACAGGCTACAGGCATCCAGCAAATGATGCACATGGCGGTCCAGCGCCATAAAGACATCGTTGGCATTCAGGCTGGCGGTGATTTCCCGCCCGGTGATCCCCAGAATTTCCAGTGTGGCCGTGGTTTCTTTCAGTGTGGCCGCCACCTGGCGGTGATGTTCTGTTTCAGCATGGGCCCGCTCCATTTCATAACGAATTTGCAGCGCAAGAGCTCGTTTCTCCACCACGGCCGAATGGGTTTTCTGATAGGCCGCAGCGGCGGCCTGGCTATTGATATAAGCCGCCTCATAATTACCACAGGCAGCATAAGCCTCTGCAATCTGGGTATAGAGTTCAGAGGCCATGCTATAGCCGCTCATTCCGCCGCCCGCCTCAAAAGCCAGATGCAAGTAATGCAGCGTGGCGGAAGGGGCCGTCATTCCTTCCGGAGCAGGCAAGGCATAGCGGGCATGCAGTTTGGCCAGAATATGCAGGCTGTTAACCTGCCCTTCAACATTGCTGTGTTCACGCGCCAGCTGTAATGCCGCCAGTGCCTTGCTGTTGGCCAGATCCGGCTGCTCCAGCAAGAGCAGCGCTCTGGCCTGACCAAACCAGGCAATAATCAGTAAATCAGGCTCCATCCGCTCCTGATCGGCCAGGGTCTGCGCCTGAAGGGACTCAAAAGCTGCCAACCCGGCCTGAGGATGCCCCACATCCAGCTCCAGCTGCCCCAGCATTTTCAGCGCCAGCTTATAATTACGCGAACCGGGCAGATGGGCCAGCAGGGCCAGCGCTTCCTGCAGGCAGGCTCTGGCTTCGCCAAAACGGGTCAGCAGCCGCATGGTGTCGGCCATGGGCACCAGGCTGGCACCAATGCTGAAGGGCCAGCCGGTATGCCGTGCCAAAGCCAGCGATTTATCCCGCCATTCCAGCCCGGCTTCTAAATCCCCCAGAACACAAAATGAACCACCGGCATTATTAGCCGCCACCATGGCCTGACGCAGCTGACCGCAATCGAGCGCCGCATGGTAGGCCTGCAGATAAAATTTAATGGATAAGGCCGGATCATCGGTTAATGCCACCACCGAGGCCTGAGCCATAGCCAGCCAGGTCATTACAGCCGCCGGATAGGTATTTTCAGGTTGAAATGCCAATGGCAAGCCCTGAGCGGTGGCAGACGGGTTGCGAAATGCAGCATAAACAAAGCGCCGCGCCTCCACGCATTGCTCCCGCACCAGATCCCCACCCTGACGGTAGGCCTGCAGCGCCAGCGCGAGGCAAACATCGGCACTTTGCGCATGACCGGAGTCAATTTCGATAGAGGCATTAAGCCAGTGGGAATCCCCCAGCCCCAGCGCATCATCCAGCGTTGCAAACATCGCTGCGGCCTGGGTATTTAACTGCCGGGCTGCCATCAGATCGGCGTGCTGCAGCCTGATTTCGGCCCTGAGCAAGATTAAACGGGCGCTGAGTCGGCGCAACTCGGCATCTTGAATTTTATTTTTAGCTAACAGTAAGTCGGCGTCATCGGCCAGTGCCAGCGCACGCCGGTCATCTCGCTGGCGTAAATGCCAGGCCAGATAGACCAGAGCAAACAGTTTTGGCATGCCATGCAGCATCGCCACCCGGCTCTCCAGGGCATCAACATCCTGATTTAACAAAAATAATTCCATCGGCAGTTACCTGTGTTTTTTCATGTGGCTTTGCCATAGCCGGACCCGCTTACTCAGCATTGCATCTTACAAGATGGAATTCAAGCAGGCGAAACCATCACTGCCGCCAGCAGCGCAGATCAGCCTTGCCGTGCCGACCAGCGTCCGCGGGATATGGCGGACGGCAGAATATATCCGGCTTATTCGGGAAAGATATAAATATATTTCTAAATTATTTAACCTCTGGCAACAAACCACCACATTGTTGTAAAGGCAAGACAGCCTGGCTGACCTTTCACAATAAAAATTAAAAAAATCAGCCAGATAGCGAACTGTTTCAAACACCAATAAATTTCAATTAATTTAATAAATGAAGCATAAACATATGATTTTATGGCAAAAAATGGGCATATAAATTTTACGATGAAAACCAAAAAATCTATCAAATCATTTTTTTATAACAAATAATTTCAAAAGCCTGACAAAGCCTTCCAATTTGGCAAGCCTTCGCGTCAACTCATAAAAATTAAAATATGTGATTGATTTCAATCAGCAACACAGTATTTACACGTCATAAAAAAATCACTCTTCCGCGCCTTAACCCCGTAATAACTTTCTTATTTATTACAAAAAACGCTCATTTTAATCTACGCCTCTCCCTGCTTTTCTGACCTGTATGACCTTTAAACGCTTTACCGGTAAAACGCGGGAAACGGTTACATTCCGTTACATTGTAAATAATAACAGATGATAATTTTTATTTAGCAACGCCAATGACATACCCAACCGACCGTAATTTGCGTTTAAAACACAGGGAATTTTTATGCAAATAAAACAACTTACCTTGGCCATTGCCATGATCGGCGCCACAGCCGCATTCAGTGCAACCGCTGCCGATATTAATAAAGTTGAACGGGTTGAAGTGACAGGCTCCAACATTAAGCGCGCAGCCCAGGCCACAGCCGCCCCTGTACAGGTATTAAGCCGCCAGGATATTGCCAAAACGGGTGCCACCACCGTGGCCGAGCTGGTAGATAACCTGGCCTCCAGCAATAACGGCTATGCACAATCGCAAGCCGTTGGCGACTCGGGCAAGCCGGGCTTTTCCGGTGCCAACCTGCGCGGGCTGGGTACCTCTAAAACACTGATTCTGGTCAATGGCCGCCGTATGGCCAATTTTGCGTTTGACAGCGCCGGCGTGGATTTAAACTCCATTCCTCTGGGCGTGGTGGAGCGGGTTGAGATTGTCAAAGACGGTGCCTCGGCGGTCTATGGCACCGATGCCATTGGTGGGGTAATGAATTTTATTCTGCGCAAAAGCTATGTCGGCGCAGAAGTGGGCGGTGGGATCGAGCAAACCTTTGATGGCGGCGGGGAAGTCAAAAAAGGCAACTTTACCTTTGGCTTTGGGGATCTGGATGAAGATGGTTACAACGTCTTTATGGGGCTGGATGTCTCACAACAAGAAGCTCTGGCTGCTAAAGACCGCTCATTCTCCAAAACCTCCTATATTCCGGAGCATGACGTAGATAAAACCTCCGCCAATACCTTCCCGGCCACTATTTTAAACGGCCCTGGCGGTAAACCCGTCAATGTCGGCTATTTAACCGGTTGCGATCAGCCAAGATCCATTCCGGTGGCCAACCCTGGCTTTTCTACCGGGGGCAATTGCCGCTTTGACTATGCCAGCATTATTGATATTGTTTCGCCGCAAGACCGCCTTTCTTTCTACAGCAAAGGCACGATTAAAATTAATGAGCAAACCAATATTTTTGCGGATTATTTATTTACCCGCAACACAGGGACTTATTCCTCATCACCCGTGCCGGTTTCCAGCGCCACCACCTTTAACGGGGCAGATTTACTCTACCCCGCCAATGGCAAATATGACCCCTATAAAGGAACGCTCGGCGATTTAGTACTGCAATGGCGCGGTATTGATGCCGGACCGCGTACCAATGAAGCCACCTCGGATCAGCACCGCTTTATTACCGGTGCCGAAGGCGAGATTGGCGGGTGGGATTACCGGGCCGCCGTAGTTTATGCCGTTAATAAAACAGAAGATAAATATACCGATGGCTGGGTATATGAAAGTAAATTACTGCCTGCCATGTACAGCGGCGTCATCAATCCCTTTGGCCCGCAGGATGCGGCAGGTAAGGCCGCTCTGGCCGCCGCTAAAATTACCGGCGTGGTACAAAGCGCCGAAACCACAAATAAATCGGCCGATATTCAGTTCTCTAAAGAAATTTATGAACTGGATGCCGGTAAAGTGGGCTTTGCGTTTGGCGGGGATGTCCGTAAAGAAACATACAGCTATACACCGGCAGCGATTTTATCCGGCGGGGATATTCTTGGCGGCGGCGGTAACCGGCAAGCCACTGAAGGCGACCGTCTGGTCTATGCCGGCTTTGCAGAAATGGTGATTCCGGTCTTAAAAAATCTGGAACTCCAGGCCGCTCTGCGCTACGACCACTATAACGATCTGGGCGGCACCACTAACCCTAAAGTCGGCTTTCGCTATCAGCCACTGGAGCAGGTTGTTTTCCGTGGTTCGGTCAGCACCGGCTATCATGCCCCAACGCTGGATGATTTAAATAAACCCACCAGTAAAACCAATACCGGCCCTAATTACGATGACCCGGAACGCTGCGCCGCCACCAAAAGCCCGCTGGACTGCAATCTGCAGCTGAATTTACAGCAAGGGGGCAGCAAATCCCTGACTCCGGAATTATCCACCAACTACACCTTTGGCTTTGTGATTGAGCCCATCAAAAATGTATCGCTGGGGATTGATTACTGGAATATCAATATTAAAGACCGCATTGATACCATTTCAGATTCCACCATTTTTGATAATTACGCTAAATATCAAAATCTGGTGGTTCGTAAAGCCCGCACCGCTGCAGATATTGCCGCTAATCTGCCAGGCCAGATTGATTATGTAATCAGTAAATCACAAAATCTGGGGGAATTACGCACTGACGGGATTGATGTCTCATTAAATGCCGTATTGCCAAGAACTGAATACGGCACTTTCCGGCTTGGGCTGGAAGGAACCTACACCATTACCAATGAATATCAGCGTGAAAAAAATGGTGAGTTCTTTGATAATGTCGGCGCTTATATTGATGCGGGGGCCAATCCACGCTGGCGGCATAATTTGACTCTGTCATGGAGTCAGGCAGAATGGGGTGCGGCACTGACCAATAATCTGACATCCGGCTATATCGATCAAAACACCGAAAAAGGCGTTAAGCGCAATGTGGAAGCCTATAGCATCTGGGGCTTACAAGGCACCTATCGCACCAAGGTGGTTGAGCTGACACTGGGTGTTAAAAATCTGCTGGATACCGACCCGCCCTTCTCTAATCAAGGCGATCACTTTCAAGTGGGTTTCGATCCTAAATATACCGACCCACATGGCCGTACCTGGTATGCCAAGGCCAATTACAAATTTAAATAAGCCGCTCTGAACCGCGGTCCGGGCAAAGTCTCTGTGCAGACTTTGCCCTTTTTTATATTCAGCACTTACCCGCCGCCCGTTAAATCAAACCACGCATATCCTTTTCGATCATTTTCATTAACAGCGGCTGTGCCTCGGCCTTGGGGTGAAGCTGATCAGCCTGAAAGAGCCCGGTATTTTTGATGACAGGCGCGAGTAAAAAAGGCGTTAAACTGATACTGTATTGTTTAGCCAGACGCGGATAGATGGCTGCAAAACCCTGTGTATATGCCAGGCCATAATTTGGCGGCATTTGCATTCCAACCAGATGCACCTTAGCGCCGCTGGCCTGAGCCAGTTTAATCATACGGCCCAGATTTTTTTCCATATCAGCCAGCGGTAGTCCGCGCAGTCCGTCATTGGACCCCAGTTGCAGCACGACTACTTTGGCCGGATGTGTTTTTAATGTTTGCGGGAACCTTGTCAGCCCTCCGGCACTCGTTTCTCCTGACACACTGGCATTCACCACCCGCCATGACTTGCCCTGCCTTGCCAGATCTTTATCTAAAAGAGATGGCCATGCGGCACTGCTGGCAATACCGTAGCCCGCAGAAAGGCTGTCCCCGAAGACCAGAATCAGCGGCGAGGCCGCATAAGACTGAACCGTCAGAAATAAACTTACTGCCATTAAGAGATAACGCATGACACACTCCTCAAAAATAATGCTGGCCGTACAAGGGCTGGGAAAAACAGTCAGTACCGCCGCAGAGACACTGGATCTTTTGCATGATATTGAATTTTCCCTGCCAGCGGGAGCCAGTCTGGCGATTGTCGGCAGCTCCGGTTCGGGTAAATCCACCCTGCTGGCGCTATTGGCGGGCCTCGATCAGGCCTCCCGCGGGACAATCACGCTGGCGGGAAAAGACCTGGGCAGCCTGAATGAAGATCAGCGGGCCGAGCTGCGCGGTCAGATTTCGGGCTTTGTATTTCAATCTTTTCAGCTCTTACCTGAATTGTCGGCACTGGAAAACACCATGTTGCCGCTGGAATTATCCGGG
>JBOFGM010000299.1:0-9165 GCA_051649105.1 Iodobacter sp.
CGGGCATAAAGCGGATCTTCCTCCAGCGCCTGATCCAGAATTTCCTGCGCCTCTGCAATCCGCCCTTGCTGCAGATGCTGTGTGGCGTCCAGATTTAATAATTGTGCCTTGGCCCGCTGCATGGTCATCACGGCCAGCGCCCGCTGATTAACAAACAGAGCCAGATTTAAAGCCGGCTGACCGGCAAAACTTGCTTGCCAGTCAAATTGCTGGCTGAGCAGATAATCTGCCATCACCCGGACGTTTTCACTGCCGGAAGGAGCCGCATCGGCAATCGCCACCATACTGACATCATGCAAACGGCGGATATCAAAATCGAGCAAGGCCACCGCAGCATCTACTGCCGAAGCAAAATACAGAAAATCAGGCGACTCTGCCAGGCCGGACAACACATTGCTGCCAGGCGAAGCCCGGCGCAGGGCAATTCTTGGTTCACTGGCAAACTCTGCAAACAAGGTTTGCAACCGCCCTTCATCGGCCAAAAACACATCAAACTGGGCGCGATCAGTAAACGAAGTCAGTAAAGCCGTCAGCTCGGCCGGGCTGATACTGCCCAGCACCCAGATTTTTTGCAGCCGGCTGTTCCACTCCTGGCGTTGCCAGCAAGGCTTAACCACGGGGCGGACGGGAGCTGCAACCGGTGGCTGCACCTGGGCCGGCACCGCGGCCGGGGCACGGGGCACCGGAGGCGACTGGCGTAAACGCATACTGGCCAGATCAAAAAAGGCGGTATCGCCCGGATGCTGATTAATATAGCTCTGGCAGGCTTCAAACGCGGCACGGCCGGAGCTGTGAGCCCATAACAAGAGTAAAGCCCGGTCATTGGGCGAGATTTGGCGGGCACTGGCAAATAACTCTGCCGCCAAAGCCCGGTCGCCGCCAATCAGCGCCAGCTTGCCCAGGTTTTCCAGGGTAATGGCAAGCGATGCCCCTTCGCTCATGGCTTTACGCAACTCGCCTTCAGCGTCTTCCGGGCGGCCTTGCCGGATCAGCGTCTGAGCCAGCAGATTATGCTGATGGGCACGCGCCAGTACCGGATGAGCGCTGCGCTGATACAGGTTTTGATTAATAAATAAGGCATCACCATGCACCCGGGTAGCCAGCATGTCCTGAAAGCCCAGCAGACGGAAATGCACGCCCGCCATCAGCTCATCCACTTCGGTCAGGGTATGGGCACCGGCGTACATCTCAATGGTGCTGGCTTCGGTATACACCACGGCAGCATGGGGCAATGCCAGCTCCAGAGCGCCTTGTAAGGCCTGATACTCTGCGCCCTGCACATCGATATATAACAAGTCCGGCAGCGGTAAATGATATTCGCGGATCACGCTGTCCAGGCTGCGCACCACCACCGTCACTTCATTGGATTTTTCCACGTACGGGAAAATATCTTTATGCAGTTTTAAATCCAGCAAAGAGCTCGATTGCAAATTATTGGTAACATTAAATTTAGCCGTGCCATCCTGATCGCTGATGGCAAAGGGGAAAATCTGCACCCGCGGATCTTTACCAAAATTTTGCACCAGCGTGGCATACACCTGAGGCAAGGGCTCAAACAGATAAATTTTCTCAAGCGCCGGGAAACTATTAAAAAACCAGTCCCGCTCTTCAAAATAATGGCAGCCAACGAAATAAACCTGTTTGATCTGCGCGGCAATATCCGGCCGGGCAATATAATCGAGCAAACGCTCTCCGCCATTCAGGCTAAACAAGGCTTCATCCGAATGGGGAACCACCACTTTGGCCTCTGGCATCGCCACCAGCCAGCCGCCGGCTAAATCCTGCCAATTTAATCCGGTGAAAGTATCCGGATTTTTACTGATTAACACACATTCAACTTTGGCATTAGCCGTTTCATTCACGCCAAAATTAAAGCCGGCGCTCACCGCACGCACTTGCAATAAAGCCGCTTCCACCGCATTCATATAAGGCACAAACACATGCTGCAATACTGGCTTTGCCACCGGATAATGGGGATGCTTAACCGGCGCATAAAAGAACTCTTTAATGCGCGAAAAGGCATGGAAATGATAAAAAATCAAATCGCTCTGATTGGTTTTAACCTGGCCATTGATGGTATCAAAAGCATATTGCTGATGATTCCATGGCGCCACGCCGGCCCCGATATGCTGAAGGATTTTTACAAAAGGAAATAAGGCCGGCCACTGATCCAGATACAGCTGATCGCCCATTTTGCCGGCTTCATAGTGCATATAGCACCATTCATTACAGCGGGCACGCCACCATTTCAATACGCTGAAGGCTTGATCATTCTGGCAAAAAGATAATAAACCGACATTAAACCGGCCCGCCTGTGGCTGTAAATAAGCCAATTCTGCCGGAAAGCGGTGTTCATGAATCAAGACCGGCGCATCGCCCATTTCGGTAAAAACAGGTTCCGGATCAGAATAGAAAAACAAATCGGCATCTAAATAGGTAATCTGCTTAATGGCCGGATTACGTTCTAATAAACGCAAAATAATGGTAGGGGTGCAGGTCCAGAAATACTCGACCAATTGCCGGGAATGCTTGGCCGCCAGCAAAACCTCGTCGCCCCGCTCAATTTCATGCATCGGCACGGTGACCACACCGGGCAATTGCAGGGCGTCGAGCAAGACGCGGGATATTTCATCATGGCAAACGGCAAAAATCTGCACCTCGGCACTGCTGTGCTGCCGCAGTGAGGTGATCATTGCTACCGCTTTCACTAAATAATTTTTATCAAAATAAGTACAATAAAATCGTTTCATAAACGCTCCGGCGCTTTAATCGCAGGCTGATTAACCCAGGATAAATAGTCAGGGGAAAACAGCTGGTTATTCTTTATTCCAGGCCCGTAATGCCTGGCAAATATGTTCCACCTGCTGATCACTCAGCTCCGGAAACATAGGCAAACTTAATAAATTTTTATATAAATGCTCGGTCTGCTGCAGCGGCATTTCAAGGCGATAAGCCGCCTGCTGATGAATTGCCGCCGGATAATGCAGCGCCGTGGCAATACCCTGGCTTTTTAAATAGTCAGCCAGTGCACTGCGGTTTTTGCTCTGCACCACATATAAATGCATGGCATGAACCGTTTCTGCGCTGATATGCGGCGTGATCACGCCACTATGCTTTAAAGCGGCAGAATAAAGGCTGGCAATATCCCTGCGGCGCTGATTTCCTGCCTCCAGATATTTTAATTTCACCCTTAATATGGCGGCCTGTAATTCATCCAGCCGCGAATTAATACCGTGGCAATCGCTGATATAGCGTGTTTTCCAGCCATATTGGCGCAGATATTGCACCCGCTCATTGATGCTGGCCTCCTGGCAGACCACGGCTCCGCCATCGCCCAGTGCGCCCAGATTTTTAGTCGGATAAAAGCTGAATGCAGCGGTATCACCAAAGGTGCCCACTTTCTGGCCAGCAATGGCGGCACCATGCGCCTGAGCACAATCTTCCACCACTTTTAAATTAAATTGCCGCGCCAAATGCATAATGGCGGGCATATCGGCCGGATGGCCATAGATATGCACCGGAACAATCGCCCGGGTTTTGGGAGTGATCGCCGCTTTAATGGCGTCAATATCAATACAATAAGTTTGCGGATCAATATCCACCATCACCGGCACACCACCGGCCTCCACAATGGCACTGACCGTGGCCACCGCCGAATGAGAAACCGTAATCACCTCATCGCCAGAGCCGATACCCACAGCCATTAAGGCCAGCCGGACTGCATCGGTGCCATTGGCCACACCGCTGGCAAAAGGAGCGCCAATATAAGCGGCAAATTCCTGCTCAAAAGCGGCCACTTCGGGCCCTAAGATATAGACCGCGCCATCTAAAAACCGGGCAATTGCCGCATCAATTTCTGCGCGTAATGCAATCACCTGAGCCTGAGGATTAGCGACAGGAATCATATTCATAGACTTTAATCCCAATAATGAAGGCCAAATTCGCGGTAGAAATTCAGCGTTTTTTGCAGGCCTTCTTCTAAAGAACACTGTGGCGTCCAGCCCAGCTTGCTTTGAATCAGCTGATAATCAGCATAATAATCGCCAATATCGATGGCTTTTCTTTCGGCAGGAAATGGAATCAGCTCAAACCGGGCCGATGAATCCAGACGGCATAAACTTTCTGCCAGCGCATTTAAATTAACCGGATGCGCATCCCCAAGATTAAAGACCTGGCCATTGGCATCGTCCGATAAAGCCGACAAGAGCATGGCATCGGTCACATCATCCACATAGTTAAAGTCGCGTAATTGCAGCCCATCGCCAAAGATCTGAAACGGCTCGCCGCAGAGTATTTTTTTAATCCAGATCCCTAAAAAGGTTTGCCGCGCATCTTTCACCCGCATTCTTGGGCCATAAGTATTGGTTAATCGCAGCACCACCGAGCGGATACCATATACCTGATTGTAAAGCAGGTGATAGCCTTCTCCGGCCATTTTATTAATGCCATTTACATCCACGGGACGCAGTGGGTGCTTTTCATCCACCGGTAAATACTGTGGTGCCCCATAAAGCTGACGGGTGCTGGCAAAGACCACTTTAACATCCGGATTATGATGCCGGCATGACTCCAGAATAGAAAGCTGCGAGTGCGCATTAATATCCAGATCAGTAAAAGGATTATGCATCGAATCAATATGGCTGGTTTGCCCGGCCAGATTAAATAAATAATCCTGCCCCTTAATCAGATATTTCATCGAATAAGGATCACGCACATCCGAAATATTCACCCGCAGCTGATTCTTTACCGGCTCGATATTCCATAAATTGCCGCCATATTCCGGAATCAGGCTGTCCACCAGCGATACATCCGCCCCGGCTTCCACCAGACGCATAGCCAGATTAGAGCCAATAAAGCCCAGCCCGCCGGTAATCAATACTTTCTTGCCGTTAAACTGAGGGTATTTCATCATGCACATCCTTTTACCGATCCGCCTCTGGGGCGGGTATTAGCCGGGCTTACGTGATTTTCTCTAATACATAGGTCACTTCAAATTCATCTGCGGCAATATCCGCATTAAATTCAATAAAACGCACAAAACGGCAGCCTTCCGCAATGAAAGCCTGTAATAACTCGCCTTCATGGTAACGAAGCTCCACCGTTTCTTCGCCATAGGCAAATTTCTTATAATACTGAGTGGGGCGACTGCGGCAGACAGGGGTGCGGTGAACCACGATATAGCGGCGGGCCACCCGGACCGTTTCTTTAATATGCTCGGCCGCATTGGTCACATGCAATAAAATGCAGGAAGAAATCACAATATCAAACTGATCCCGGGCATAGGGCAAATGCGCCCCGTCGGCCACCTGAAAATCACCCTGCGGATAATAATCCCGGGCCATTTTAATCAGGGCCTCCGAATAATCCGCACCGGTATAGGCAATCCGTTTTTTTAATAAATAAGGAATCACTTCGGAGTAATAACCGCTGGCGCAGCCAATTTCCAGCACAGAATCGCCGGACGCTGTAATCGCCTGCAAGGCCAGATTCATCACATTAAAGGGCTGCGGAATATCGCCGGCATACATCCGGGATAATTCCTGCTGCACCAGTGCCCGCTGACGGGCGGGAATGGCTTCAGATTTCCATGCGCTTAAATATTTCTTTTTAATTTGCCGCTCGGCAATACCTTCTTTGCCATAAGACACTTTATCGGCTGCAACGACAGGTAAACGGGCCATTTCTGTCTGATAACGCAAATGCCGTTTAAATATCAGCGACAATTCAGCCATATTTATTTTATAGCTGTGATCGCGTAATGTTCTGGCCTGACCGGCACGGGCAATCGCTTCTGCTTCTTGCGGACGGGATAAATAATAATTAACCAGCGCCGCGCACTCTTCAGCCGAGCGATAAACCACAATCTCTTTACCGATTTCAAATAAATCCGCTAAATTATCTTTGTAATCGGTAATCAGCAGCGCGCCGCAGCCGGTGGCTTCAAACAGCCGCATATTATTAGCAAAATGCCCGGCCACATCGATATGGCGGTTAATGGTAATTTGCGAGCGAGCCAGTGTTTTAAACATGGCCTGCCCCCATACCTCACCATGGTGACGCTCACGAATGACAGAATCAGGCGCTAAAATATCCGCACCATAGCCCCAGAATTCAACCGGGCACAGGCGTGCCAGGGATTCCAGAAAGACCAGCCCCTGACCATGAGCCAAAGAGATCCCGCCCACAAAGCTGACAGCAATATCCCGCTCGCCACTGGTCAGGCTCAGCACCCGCTCATCAAACGCTAAACTCTGATAATAAGCCGTGATATTTTGCCGCCGAAAATCATCCACAAAATGAGGAAATGAGCTGACTAAAAGATCAAAGCCATGCAAATCAATATTGGGCAGTGGCGAGGCAATTTGCCCGGCCACCAGCCTGGCAGACTGACGAATCCAGCGGATCATTTCGGGCGTGGCCAGACTTAAATCCTGCAAATAAACCACATCCGGTTTAATGTGCTCCAGCTGCAAACGAATTAAATCAAAACCACTGGCGTTAGTGCCATGCTCTTTGGCCCAGGCAGCCTGCAGCGGGCCCACATTGACAATTAAATCAATGGCTTGCCAGCCCAGCTCTTTTAATGGGGCCGAGTAAAAATCAGCATCGCCAAAATAAGTGGCCTGCAAAGCCGCCAGCTGTTCTGCATAAGACGCATCAGCCAGCCGGGGGTCGGCAGTATAAAACTGCTCAATAAATTGTGGGTAATACGTATTCAGAAAAACGCAGGATAAAACGGATGATTCATCGGCCGTATTTATAACCGGCACAGAATCAGTCAGAAATTCTTTTTTAAGCTTTAAAGCAACAATGCTCTGGCCTTCTTTAACAAAGTCAACAATATCAAACCATCTTTCCACAATATGATAATTGGGTCTTTCCCAGTAATCATGGATAAAGACAATACTGTCTTCTTTCAGATAGGGAATGATTTTTTCGGCACACCAGCCACGGCCACGGCCGTCAATTAAAACCTTATCAAATTTCTTAACCTTAAAATGGTCAACAAAATCGATATAGGTTTGTACCTGATGCTTTTTGGTGACTTTAGTCAGGGCAGAATCAACCGGCACAAAATGATAATTTACATTAGCCGGAACACCTGGCCGGATCTGATTAAACCAGGTTTCATCGTGTTCAATCGAATAGTATTCTTTAACAAACTGAGGAAAATAATTGGTCGATCCGCCCGAGCCCCACTCCAGCATAATGTCATTTTTATTCAGGGTGCCGGATATCACTTTGATCTCTTGTTCAGACATCCAAGGTTTTTCGTATGTCATATTTTCCCCATGCCTGCAGCGCGAGCACTATAATGCCGGCAAGACTCTGACAAGGCCTGCCAGCCTGAATTCTGCGCAGATCAACCTATGATCTGTGCTATTAATTTAATAACAAATACCGATACCGGCACCCGGATAGAAATGCCCCTGTGGCTTTTCCGAGAAGAACATAAACTTCTTTTTATTTTCAACAGCATAGTTAAATAAAGAAGAGCTGCAATGCGCATTATCACCTAAAATAATCGCCCGGTAGTTAAGCTTACTGTGGATTATTTTATATTCTTCGGCCTCATAGCTCTGGCTGTGATCGCTGTCATTGATAAACAAATCAATTTTTTCATTTAACTGTGATAAAGAGGCGATCGAATCGCCATAAAGGATCTTACCAGCACTGGCGTATGGCCCCGTAAATAAATACCCGGCCTGCGGATTAATATCGGTGCCGTAATACGATCCTTCAAAGCCTTCGGCCCTGTTTCTGAGAATAGCGGATGCAATCACGCAACTTCCCAATCCTTTATCCACTCCGGTTTCCACCACGATCCGTGGTTTAGTGGCCCGGATAAAAGCATACCATCCCAGCCGCCGGCCATATCCTTGATTTAAATCAGCCCGGCTTCTTAAAGCAGACTGCTGTGTCATTCTGTTCACATGCTCAACCAGGGCGGTATCAGACTTTAATTCAGCAAAATAAGCCTGCGCCTCTTCAATACCACAATCGGTAACGACATCAATGATTCCGGCCAGCTGATGCTCATTCAGCTCACTGAGCTGATAAGTGAAATTATCCATTTCCCTGGAATTCTCAAACCAATCAATATAATGATCCAGTACCGGCTTTATGTACTGATCAAAAGTCCATGCCCTTTGCAGCAAGGACTGATTTAACTGCTCATCAAAAGGAGAAGGGGGAATATTTAATTTTTGCCAGTAATCGGCCAATAGCAGGGAGGCCAGATTCTTTCCCGAAAACGGTTGTGCTTCACTCAATTTAGTCACCATGATTAGCGTTAAGTAAAAACCAGACAGCAGCCACTACTGCATCATACATAATGCGGTAGTGGCTGCTGAATATTACTTTTGAGTAAACACAACTCTGGATGAATCATTCCCTGGCAAAGAATGATCCGGTGACGGCCTCAATACCGAATAAGGCGGCACTCAGACGGGGCAATCAATCAGCGCATGCAAAACTGTGACAAGTAAGCCGTAAATTCTTCACCCACTTCGCTGTGTTTCATTCCATAAGCCATGGTGGCTTTCAGATAGCCCAGTTTAGAGCCGCAATCATAGCGGGTGCCGACAATTTTATGCGCCAGGATATGCTGCTCTTGCATCAGCGCAAAAATGCCATCGGTCAGCTGAATTTCGCCGCCCTTGCCTGGCTGCACATGTTGCAGATGATGAAAAATACGCGGTGTCAGAATATAGCGCCCGACCACAGCCAGATTGGACGGGGCCTCTTCAGGCTTTGGTTTTTCCACGATATTGGTGATTTTCATCGGGCCATTGCCTTCCTGAACTTCCACAATGCCGTAAGAGCCGGTATCGGCATGCGGCACTTGCTCCACGCCTAATACCGAGCAATGGGTATCCCCAAATAAATCCACCATCCGCTTCATTTCGGAGGTCACGCCGCCATCGATCAAGTCATCGGCCAGAATGACGGCAAAAGGCTCATCGCCTACCACCGGCTTGGCGCACAGCACCGCATGACCCAGACCCAGCGCTTCAGGCTGACGAATATAAATGCAGCTCACTGACTTAGGAATAATATTGCGTAAGATTTCCAGCAGGGCCTGCTTGTTTTTAGCTTCCAGCTCGGCTTCCAGCTCGTAGGCCTTATCAAAATGATCTTCGATACTGCGTTTATTACGTCCGG
>JBOFGM010000300.1:0-2632 GCA_051649105.1 Iodobacter sp.
ATCCCCAGCCACTGATGGCGCAAAGGCTCGGATACGGGGGCTGCCAGCCAGCGATCAATCCGCAGCGGCGGGGTGTTCAAAGCCGGAGCCGTCAGCGATTCTTCCAGAGCCGTGCCGGCTTTGGCTAACACCCCGTCAGGGCTGAAAACCACCTGTTGCACCAACGCCTGATTGCGCTCTTGCTGCGCAGCGGATGGTACCCAGTCGCTGACCGCCTGATAGCCGCTGATGACTTGCTGGCTTTTTAAAATATCCAGCCTGGTTTTCAGCGCTTCTTCCTGTTGTAAAACGATTTCGGCGCTGGCGCCTCTGATCAGATAAAACTGCGCCGGGCTGGGTAAATCCAGTAATTTTCCAATTTCCATCTGTTGCCGGGTCAGCTCCGGCGGCGAGTTTTGCAACAGGCGGATATCATCATTGCTTTTAATAAGCAGTGCACCGGCCAGCAGCAGCAAGGCGGTGATGATGGCAAATATCAGGGTGCCGCGGTTGCGCCCCATCGTGGGCCAGAGGGCACGGCGGCTGCCTGTCCATACCGACACCGGCGTGGGGTCGAGGCGGCCGGTATCAAACAAGGGAAACCACCACATCACCGTCACAAAGGCGGCGAGCAGGCCGGTGGCAGAAAAAACAGCAATCTGCCGTAAACCAGGAAAGGGCGTCAGTGCCAGTAAGGCATAGCCAAGGGACGTGGTCAGCATGGCCAGCCACATCACCGGAGCCTGCTCTTTTAATATCGCCCAGCGCTCTTCTGGCGGGTGGCCCTGGCGGTTGCTGAAGTAGTTGCTGCCATAGTTTTCTGCCACGCCGACCAGGCTGGCACCAAACACCAGCGTAATCAGATGTAAACGATCAAACAGCAGGGTGCAGACTGAGATGGCGGCCATCAGCCCCACGGCAATGGAAAGGGTGACCAGAATCCGCGGACGAAGCGCACTGAAGGCAAGGAGCGTCAGCAAGATAATGCCGATTAAGGACCCCATCCCGATGGTATGCATTTCCTTCTCGGCCTGACTGGCTGCCGCGGCGGCATGCAAAGGCACACCGGCGCTCAGCACCTTCACCTGGCTGGCATTTTTTAAAGCGGCGGCTTTGGCCGCATCTAATACGGGGATCAGCGCCTGCTGTGCCCGGACAGAAAAAGCCGGGCCGTTTTGCTCCATGGTCAGTAAAACATAGTCTTGCCCGCCCGCAGTCAGCGACAGCCGGCCATCCCTGACCCGCACTTTACTTTCCGCGGCTCTCTCTCCCAGCCAGCCGCCCAATAAATTCAGCGGGTCATCCTTCCATTCCCCCTGCCGGGGCAGGCCAATACCGGGCTGATAGAGCGCGGCCACCGCACGCCGGGCCAACAGATCCGTGCTTTGGGTGCTTAATTGCTCCCTTTGCTGCGGGCTGAGCAGCTGGTTGCGGTGAGGCGCAAAAAAGCTCAGCCAGTCGGCCGTATTGTCCACCCGATAGCGTAAGGAAAGCGGCAATGGGCTGCTTTGCAGACTAAGGGCATAACGATCCCCGGCCGCCCTGGCGCTGTTCCAGTCCTGCGCACCAATCAGGACCACCACCCGCCGTGAGGCCGCGTCGGCCAGCTGCCGGGTGGCGTTTTGCACCACCGGGTTGCGCTCATCCTGGGGCAGCATGGCCAGAATATCGGTATCCAGCCGGATATGGCCGGACCACAGATAAATCTGATGCCCGGCCAGAGCAAGCACCACCATCAGCCAGATGCTGGCCAGCCAGCGCACCGTTGCCGGGCTATTCAAAGCGGGACCGCTCTTCTGGGCTGAGTGCGTGATGCGGGGTTTGCGCTAAAAAGCGGATATGCGTCTGGTCGCCATTGGCTTCATCCAGATCCATCCGGCGTACAAACTGATCGCCCGACAACTCAATTTTGCGCATGATTTTGCTTAAAGTGGCTTGCCTTGGGGTGAGCTCTAACTGCCAGCTTTTTGCGCTGACACGGCCCTCCATGTGAAACAGCTCACTTAAGCTCGTGATATCCCCGTTTAAAAGAGAAAACAGCAGGCCGTTAATCATGCGTACTGAAGGCTCTTTATCGGCATTCAGGCGAAAAACCACTTCCCCATTCTGGCGGGCGACTATTTCATCCCGGCTCAGTTTCAGCTCGCTGGCAAAGGGCGACAGGGTGTGCCAGAGCACACCCCGCTCGCGCACCACTAAAAAATCGCCTTTTGAAACCAGGGGCTTTTTAAAGCCTGCCACCTGCTTACTTTGTTCAAACTGGCCGCTGATGACCTCCGGCTGAGTCAAACGCGCTTTAATGCTTGCGCTCAGATCGGCCGCTGTGGCGCTGAACGTGCAAAGTAACCAGGCCAGAATCAGAATCTGCTTCATGAGGGCACCATGCCAAGACACTGCCCGAGTATCGGCGGGCAAAGATATTGCATCTCGCCGGTCCCGATATCCACCGCGGCCTGAATGGTATGAGCCTGATTGATTTTGTGCCCGGTCAGCGCGTCTTTGATCAAATATTTAATTTTCAACCGGTTTTCCCATTCGGTGATTTCGGCCCGGATCAGCAGCAACTGGCCAAAATGGGCCGGTTTAATATATTTGAGCTGCATATCAATAATCGGCCAGGCATACCCCGATTCGCGCATTTGCGGATAGTCAT
>JBOFGM010000301.1:0-4558 GCA_051649105.1 Iodobacter sp.
GCCCGGTCAGCCGCACCAGAAGCCCTGCCCCCGCCGATAAACCCAGTGCCAGCAGCAGGCCCAGGACCAAAAAAAATCGTAGCTGCCCGGCCAGCCAGTGCGCGGGAGCCTTTTGTGCCTGCCAGAGCGGCAGGGCCGCGGCCGATAATAAACCGCCAGCCAGCATGGATCGCAAGGCTTCCGGCAAAAACAGGGCCACCAGATAAGCATCGGTTCTGGCCCCGGCCCCCCAGTCGGCCACCAGCAGCCAGTCACGGGCAAAGCCAAAAACCAGCCCGGCCAGCGTGGCTATCGTCAGCAACAAGGTGGTATTAAACATAAGGGCTCAGCATCCGGACTTCAGGAATACAAACAGCCGGCCGCAGAACACGGCGCAAACCGCTGGCGGTAATTTCATTAATAAAACAAGGTAAACAGCCCCTTGCCTCCTACCTTGTAAGTTAAATCATGCGCTCGCTCACCCATGGCTTTGGCACCGGAACCACCCACAATCTTATAGGGGGCCACTTCTTTGCTGACCAGCGTATTAGCGGTCACCACCGAGCCGCGACCCAGCCGGGCACCGTGGCCAATCAGGGCGCCGGTGGCAATCCAGACATAATCTTCAATATAAATAGGGGCCGACACCGACCAGAATTCCGCCGCGGTCAGATCATGGCTGCCGGCAATAATTTTGGCATAGGACGCCACCGCCACATGATCCCCGATAATTAAGCCGGCTCTGGCATCAATCTGACAATGCCATGCAATGCAGCTGTCATCCCCTATCACGAGGTTTTCTATACCTAAAATTTCCGTAGTGCGCCAAATGGCTGAGCCCTTGCCAATTCTGGCCCCGCCAAGGCGCAGCCAGGCCAGCCGCAGATGATGGCTGGGGATTTTATTAATCACAATGTTGTAGCACTGCTCCCAGCCGCGCAGCCAGCGGTCTTTAAAGGTAGGCCAGTTAATGCCGTATAAGGGCACCAGCGTGGCAGGGATTTCATCGCGCAGCAGCGCATAAAACCGCCGGGCCAGCGGCTCTTCAATCCGGGTTTCAATATTCACTGAGCAAATAGACACCCGGGGGCTGGCCGCATCCCCTTCTTCAAAAGCCACATCATGGGCCAGCATCCAAAGATAACTGGTGGCCAGCTCCGATGGCGTCACTTCCAGCAAGCTGGCATAACTATCCATGCGGGCGCGTAAATCGGTGGAATGATAGATGCGGTGTTTCATGCTGCGGGTTTCCTGTAAGACGCGATAGTCAGCAGCGGATCATGCTCTTGCCGCAGAGTGCGTGCAGACTGAAGATTGATGGCCATCACCAGCCAAAATAAGGCGATCAGCACCATAGTAAAACTATAGTAATGATCAAATAAGCCGGTAAGTAAGGCCGCCAGCACACCGGCCAGCGAGCCAATCCAGATGCCACGCTCCGGGCTGATTTTGCTCCATGCGGCTTGCGGCCGGCACTCCCGCCACCATGCCGCAGTGACCGCCATAAACAGCAGCATGCCGGGAATACCCAGCTTATAGATGTAATTGAGCCAGAGATTAGAAATCCCCAACAAATCCGACCCCGGTGGTGGCGGATCCACCTTAAAACCAATTCCCAGCGGATAGCGGGCCATGGCATCCGGAAAGCGCCGGTATTCATCCATACGGATTTCGGTACTGGCGTTATCCGATGAAAAAGTGCTGGCCATCCGCTCCTGCAGCGGCGGGTAAAACAAGACCAGCGCCGCGCCCAAAGCCAGAGCCAGACCAATCACCCGCCCGGCATAGGGCGCGCGCAGGGACGTCAGCCAGAGCAAGACCAGCGCCAGACTGACAATCGCCCCGCGTGAGCTGCTGAAAACTAATCCGGCAGCCCCAAGAACAAATACAGCGAAGCCCAGAGCGCGCCGCCAGCCGGTTTGCGCCAGCGCATAGAAAAAAGCCAGCGGAATAAACAGCACCAGCACACCGCCGGTCAGATTCGGATGCACCCAGGGGGAAGCCATTCTGGAGAAATTAGCCGAAAAAATATCTTTAACCGCCTCGGGATGGGCATATTTCATGGTTTCCAGAACCACAATAAAGCTGTTGGCATTATGATCTTTTAAATACATCCCCACCGACAGCAGCAGCATCAGCAAAGACCCCGCCAATAGCGCCACCACCAGCTGATCACGCCGCTGCCGGGTCTGCACCAGCACCGGAAACAACAACAGCGGTGATAAATTCAGCAGCCAGCGCAGCCAGTTGACCATGCCATTGCCCTCCGCGCCGGCCATCATCCATTGCCCCAGTACAAAGGGCAGCAGGCTGTACACCATTAAGCGGCGTAAACGCCGCTCGGCGGCACCAAAATGCCAGACCAGCCGGCCCTGCAGCATTTGCAGAAACACCCCCAGCCAGACCAGACCCAATAATGCCTCTGACACTGTCACCCGCACGCCCAGATTAACCGCGCTATAAGGCAGCAAGGTCGCCACAAAGCCAAACAAAATCAGCCCCCAAAAGGGAGAGCGGATAATGATTAAAGCCGCCACGGCGGCCAGCAGGGCCAGCCCCATGGTTGCCGCCGAAGCAAAAATCAGAATCAGCGAAAAAACAAGGGCAGTGCCCAGCGCCAGCAGGCGGGAAGCCCCGCTCATGCGTGGCCACGCGGTAAGTCTGCAATCAGCTGCCATACTTTTTGGGTGTAAGCCGGCAAATCAAAACGGGCAGCCCAGGCCCGCCGCGATTCGCACTCGCCAGTCAGCACCAGGTTTTGCATTAAAAATTGCAAGGCCGGGCCGTCTTCCGGGGAAAAACGCAGGCAATCCGGCGGAGCAATTTCATCCAGCGCCGAACCGCGGGCCACCGCCACGGGGGCCCCCTGAGCCAGTGCTTCGATCACCGGCAAACCAAACCCTTCCGCGAGGGACGGCTGCCAAAAACAGGCGGTATGCGCATAGAGCGCCGTCAGTTCGGCATCCGTGATACCAGAGACCATGATCAGCCCGGGTAACTGGCGTAAATCAGCGGGTAAATCCTCCCTTTGCCCCACCAGCACCAGCGCCGGCACCTGATTATTTTGCTGGCGCGCCGCCTGCCAGCAGCGAACAAACCAGGGGATATTTTTACGCGGCTCGCGCGTGCCCACCACCAGCCAGTATTGCGCCGGAATACCCGCCGGCAAGTTCCCCACCACCAGAGCGGCAGGAACCGCATTAGGTAAGACCGCAATTTTTGCAGCGGCAGCCGGAAACAGCCTTGCCACCTCTCCTGCCGTAAACGTTGACGGGGTCCAGATGGCGTCCGCCAGCGCCACCGACTGGCTGATGCTCAGCCGGTCAATCTGCCGGTACACCATGGCTTTCAGCCAGCTGCTGTGATGGTTCTGCATGGTCAGCTGAAACACATCATGCAGCAGCAACACATAGCGGGTATGGCCCGGTGTGCGCCAGACCGGCAGACCGGTATTGGCGGTGGCAATATATATATCCAGCTGGCAGTCGGTAATGGCCTGCGGCAAAAATTGCAGCTCAAATTTGATCCGCTCCCGCGGGCGGTGCAATCCTTCGGCCGGGCTGGCCCAGAGAGGGCAATGCGCCAGGTTCCGGTGAGCATGGGTTAAAGGTGCCGCAGTAAAGCGCTCCGGGCGGATCCGGCTTTGTAAAGCCAGCTCCAGCGCCAGGACCTGCCGGGCAATCCCCGAAAAAGGCGCAGCCGTCACCGGCCGGTAATCAATCCCGATGTGCATAAGGCATAATCTGATAAAGGTTTTCCAGCTGGCTGGCGCTTTTTTGCCAGTCATTGTTTTTGGCCACATAGCGGCGGCCCGCCTCACCCATCGCTCTGGCCGCCTTCCCTTTTTGTAACAGGCTGATTAAAGCCGCTGCCAGCTCTGAGGCACTCTGGCCGGATAAATAGTCCAGCCCCGCCTCCAGCGCCAGCCCGGATACGCCTTGTGCGGTACTGACCAGCGGCAGACCGGCAGCCAGCGCTTCCAGCACCTTTAATTTAGAGCCGCCGCCTTCCCTGAGGGCCGCCAGAAACACCGCCGATTTTTGCTGCTCCAGGGTTAAATCAGCAACAAACCCCTGCCATTCAATCCGCTCATCCTGCCAGCGCTCCGGCCAGTCTGCCGGCATGGCATAGCCGCACACGGCCAGCCTGGCCTCAGGGCATGCCTGCCAGACCAGAGGCATAATTTCATTCAGACTCCAGATTACGGCATCGCGGTTGGGCGGATATTCAAAATTGCCGACAAAGAGCACGCGCTGGCTGTCCAGCTCCGGCAGCACATGGGCAAAGGCCGCGGTATCCACCCCATTAATCACCACTTCGATTTTTCGCTGGCTGATTTTAGCCAGCTCTGCCGCATCTTCTGCCGTCACCGCCGCCACACAGGATGCGGCTTTAAACACACGCCGCTCCCAGCGCCGGTAACGCCACTGATCAAAGTAAATATAAGGGCTCAGCCAGGACGGTAAAGACTGATAAGTGGCTGCGCCAAGGGACGATTCAACATTATGTTCCGTCAGAATAAAGGGCTGTTTTTTTTGCCGCAAAATCCGCAAAAAGGGCTGCAGGCTATAGCTGTGCT
>JBOFGM010000302.1:0-7648 GCA_051649105.1 Iodobacter sp.
CAATCAAACAGTGAAATTGCAGCCCTTTATTTGCAATTAAAGGAGAAAATGTTTGTGCACAATGCTCCAACAGCTCACCGAAACACACAGGGATTCGTTCTAATTTAAGCTCATGCGCTTCAATTTTGGATAAATCAAGGATATTATTAATTAACACCAGTAAGGCATCAAACGCACGACGAATAGTAATAAGGCGAGCCCGCTGTGCTGCAGATAAAACCTCACCTTCAAGCAATTCAATATTGCCCAGCGCACCATGCAGCGGAGTACGTATTTCATGGCTCATCATTGCCAAAAACGCTGACTTGGCTTTATTCGCCTCATCAGCCAGCTGACTGGCTTCCTTTAATAGCTTTTCTGCTCTTTTTCGCTCAGTAATATCAGTCAGCGCACAAAGTACAACATCCTGATTTTGATAGCGCACCCAGGATAAATCTGCCACAAGTTCGACAAGCCCCCGATCTTCAGTTTGTGCTGTTATATCTTTGCGTAAAGCTATCTGCTTATAATCGCTGTTTTCCATAACGGAAGAATGAACCTCATCCAGCAGCATCCGATAAAACGCATTTTCTTCATCAGAAGGCTGGGTGGCCAAGCCATGTGCAATCTCATTTTGCAATAAAACAATATTCTTCAGCGGGTCCAGCACGGCAAGGCCGACGGGGGCCATGGCCAGAACGGTGCGATTAAACAGCTCACTTTCATACACCTCCCGTGTTTTTTTCTGCATAGCAGCCAGCACGATTCGATCTAATAAAATGACAAAACACCATAAAAGACAGAGCAGAACGAAAAGCACCGCCCCTGAAATCCAGAGTTCTTTGTGCAAATATCGAATAACCCTTGGCCAATCAAATACATACACCGCCACCCATTCAGGCCCGGCAATCTGTTGTGTAAAGATAAATGTGCCATTCTTATAAGCGAGCTGGACATGCTCATTTGCATGCTCCAGTACTTCAGGAGCAGCACGTAATATTTTTGCCCAGTTTGCTTCGCGCGCCATTGTTGCATCAAGCCCAAACAAAGTGTAATGATCTTGAGCTACCACCAGAAAATTTGATAAATGTTTTGACTGCTGAAAAAGTCGTTCAAATTGTAAAAATGGAATAGTCAATACGACAACAGCAGTACGTTTACCATTATTAAATGCGGGTTTAGCAATCTGCAGAATCAACTCACCCGTTACCGGGGAACGGGAAATGGGAACCCAGATCACACAACATTTATGTAGTAACTCCTGTTCTGTGTACTTAGACATTTCTGCCTCGACACGAGCAATTTGCCGGTTTATTTCAACTTGTACCCCACTCTGTTTTGCATACTGTAAAACAGACGCTGAAAGAGGTGGGGTTACTGCAAGGAAGCGTCTGTCGGTGCTGTATACAAAACCACTCATGGTCGTATCCGATTCCCCAACACGAACCAAGGAAAATCTCGACATTTCTTGAGTCAGTCGCAGCAACATAGAAAGCGAGTTACTATCCTGATTTTTCGTCAGGTCTGAGAACACAGAAAATGGCGTTACCGTCATTTCACGATCTGTAATCAATACATTATTTTGCTGAATCAGCCGCTGCTGATAGCGCTCGGGGGATGTAGCACGCCGTTCTTGTTGCGGGTCAATTGTTTCATAAGCCTGAACAAGCTGCCGCATCAGAGCCTGATAACGATCAACCTCAGTTTTTAGTAAATCACGCTGCATTAAAAAAAGCTGCTGTCGCTCATCCACAAAATGATCAAAGCTCATATACAAGCCAACACACATCAGACCAATACAGACAAAACTACAAAGACATGCCCCTGCATATAAAAAGCGCCTGGCATAACGCACAGAGCGATCAGGTTGCAAATTATCAATCGGCTGAGCAGCCAAAACAGCCCCCCTTCGCCCGTATGGCATAGCCATTAATAATCGCTTAAACCAGCTCATTTTCAAAACAAGCCTTTTATGGCATCAAGTAATTCAACCACATTGCTAACGCCTAATTTATCCATGGCATTTTTCTTCTGCGCACTAATGGTCTTCACACTACGCTGTGTATGTAGTGCAATTTCAGAAACAGTCATGCCCAAAGCAAACAGACGCAGCACTTCCTGCTCTCTTTCCGACAAGGCCACTACGGCAAGATTATCGCTGCCCTTACCATTATTTAACTGATGTAATGTCAGTGCATTTAAAGTAACAGGATCAATATACGATCTGCCCATTCGGACCTGGCTAATAACAAATGGCAAATCTGAAAACTCGCCACTCGCCTTACTAATAAAGCCAGCAACTTTCAAAGAAAGTATCCGCAAGGCAATCACTATATCGTCGTGCGCAGTCAGTACAATAATTTTAATTTGTGGGTATTGCTCTTGTACTTGCTTAATTAATTGCAGCCCGTCTGAATCGCCTTCCTCATCAAAGGAATAATCACATAGTAAAACATCACAAGAAATTTTCTGCAGTAATTGCAACAAACCTGAACTGGATGATGCAGAACCTGCGAGTTGTAGTCCTTTTACATTTTCCAGTACTTTAGTCACGGCAAAAACAATAAGTGGATGATCATCGGCAATGATCACTTGGCATTTTGACTGGGATAGATCATTTACCCGCATAAATTCCAACCCCTTTAGCATGTGTACAAATCAAGTATAGCAAAGACTTTTTACCACATTAGCCACGAAGCGTAAAACGGCCCGGTCATTAAGCACCAAGATAGTGACAAAATAACTGAGCCGTTACACACACTTAGGATTAGTTAATTAAAAAAGAATCAAACTGTCACCGGCTCCAAGAGCGCCTTTTCAGCTGTTTTAGCCTGCACCACCTGGTACAAATCACCTGCGGTTTTAATTTTCAGCATATCTTCGATAGTCAGTTCAATATTAAACTCATCATACAAAGCCATTGCCACATCTAATAAATCAAGGGAATCTGCATAAAGCTGATTCACCAAATCTGCATCTGGCGTAATGTTTTGCTCGTTGCATCCTAAGCAATAAGCCAATAAAGCGCGGATACTCGACTGCTGCTTACTATTTGTACTCATTATCGCGCTCCATTTGCAGCTACAAACCGCTCAAGATGCTGACCGTCCCGGCTAAGAGTGACATTATCAGGCTTCCAGGAAAGTGATGCAGCAGCGTCTGTCACCCCTAATGCCTCCTTCAAGCCATCAATCACAGCATCTGGTTGATGCTTGCCTAATGCGGTATCTCTCAGCAGGATTTCAACAAATTGCTTTGCTTCATTCTTTTGCGTCGATTGCGCAATCGCATCTTTTAATGCAGCCAGATATACATTTTTCTGGTCTTGAGTCGGAGCTGCCCCCCTAAAGTGGCTTTGATCAGAAACAGGCAATAATCCATTACGGGCCAGAACAAATGTTTTCTCTGCGTCACTCACAGGCATCGTGTTAATCGGCGTCAGTAAGTTACGCATTGCCGCCAGGAAGAAGGCTTCTGATGCTTTCCCGTTCGATTTAAGATTAAGATTAAGATTTGTAGTCTTAGGTTGAATCCAATGCTTAAAGCCAAACGACGCCTCCCTTTCAGCAGATGGCGCGTCCGCATCTGCTGCCGCTCTTTGCCCAAGACTTGCATCATCCAAAGAATGGACATCCGTATTGGTTTGCGACAGAGGCAATTGCTCTTTATCTGTCAGCTTTTCAGCGCTCCCTGCAGGCTTTAGAGTATTAGGTGCATCAGGCATTGCTAAACATTCAACCTTGCGTCCCGCCCATTGCAACAACCTAGGAACAATAGCACCTTCTACCCACTGCCCAGGTGCCGCAATGGAGGTCAAACGCGCCATAGTCTGAAGCCGTGTTCTGATATCCGCACTCTGTGGGTGCTGATCTAAACCTTTTTTCACCCCACCCCACTGATCCTCAGTCATCGGTGCCAAATAATCTTTACCCGTACTCCGCACATTTGCTGGCAAAAATTCATTACGAACAGCCAGGAACTCATTAAGGAACGACTCGTCCTTACGCCCAAGCTCTTGCTCAGTAGTAAGTTGCAATACACCTCTCATATCAGAAACCAGAGCATGAGCGGCCAAGGCAGAGCGAGGGGCTCCCCCACTATACTTTGTCTGAAAAAAAGCGGATTTAAGGTAAGACTCACTAACCTTATTACCCAAAGGAATAAAGGATAAATGATCCTCAAGCGGACTATTGACTTGAGCCAAAGCACTCAGCGGCGCGTTGTCTGGAGTACTGAGCATGCTCTGCTGAAACTCGCTCCGTGGTTTATCCATTGCCCCCCGCGCATCCACACTCTCCGATGCTCCCTCCAACTTCTGATTTCTCACGCCTTTAAGGCGGTCAATCATTAAAGCAGAGCGAAATACTGGCCTGTTTGCATCCGCATGCGAAACGTCAGGAGCAAGTCCCAGCCCACCTGGCCCCTCAACAGGCATACGCTCAGATGGTGCAGGCAACTTAAGTTTGGTTTGCGTATAAGCGCCCGCCTCAGGCACGGCCAATGTGATTGTCTTCGAGCTGCTAAACCTCTTAGAAGCAGACGGCTCATCGCCCTCTGGACGGGAGTTTATATCCGCCGTTCGATGCCCGGACTGCGCCTCACTCCCATTATTAAACACAGGATTATTCGTTATATTGATAACCGGCTGACTTGCAATACCATCGACGCCGTCTTTTCCATAATAATTATTGGTAATATTATAAACGTCATGCGAGTCGCTTAGCTTTGCTCCCGGCAAGTGACCAGGTTCTGCAGCTGGTGCTGACATGGCAGGCTCTGCTGCATCAGGATAATGAGCTGCCGGGGCATCTGCTGCATGTATGCCCGCACCATCAGGCCCTCGCCCTGCCTGCTTTGTGGTACCAAGGATCTCTTTCAATAGCTGAGGCAGTACCTCAACCAGATCTAAATCACGCCCCAACTGGCCAACTGTATTACCGCTACCCGCCTTGGTAAGCAATTCATCCCTGGTATCACGCATTTTAATAAATACCTGCATGGCACACCGATCCACTACCGAGATCACTGCATCGCGGGTCGTGGAATCCAACTCACCATTCAACTGCTGCTCTAAATACTGGCAAATAAAAGGCACCGCCTCACGCGCCATTAGATCAGAACCCAGCTGATGGGTTGATCCACCCCGCTGATTGATCACCTCAGCCACCAGCTTAGATAGTTTCTGCTCTAAATTATCACGGCTAACATACGTTTTATTGACTTCTGGATACCAAGCCGAAAAGCCCGACTTTTCTAGCTTCAAACCATCTTGCTGGATCAACTTACAAAAGCTGGTTGCCAGTTTATCCAGTACCGCTTTCTGCTCAGCAGTAATGCCATCTGTCTTACTCAGCTGGGTATAAACCTTGGCAAAATTCATGACCTCGTGCTGCGCAAGGACGTTAGTCGAATTCTTATAAATAGTATTCAATGCAGCCGAATGATCACCGGCAAACAAACACGCCAAGCTCACCTTTGCCTGCGCTGTAGCAAAATCAGTGGGGCGGAGCAATGTATTAGCGGTGGGAGCTGAAGTCGCTCCCTGCAAACTCTGACGATCAACACTTTGTGCACGATCCAGATTCGGGACACTGGCTGCCTTGGTCAGATGTTTTGCAAACACATTCACCGCTTGAGGACGCAAGTCCTGCAGGCTAACAGAGCGCCGCAATGCGCCAGATTGAACAGAAAAACCAGGCATATAAAACTCCAGACAAAAAAAGGACACACTTCGCAGCATGGTAAGGGCGGATTAAAGCCTTATATTTGAATCTATTTGTAAAAGCCCAGTATTTTCTGGCTACTAAGAAGAATAAGGACACAAACAGAGAAAATTTTGTAAAGCCCGCTTAAAATCCAGTACAAAATACGAAACAGCGCCAGGATCCATCAGAAGCTCAGGCGCTGAAACAGCGCCAAGATCCATCAGGAGCTCAGGCGCTGTAATAAAATAAATACCTAAATTTGCAAAAAGGCTTTATCAGTTTCCAGCAAGCTGCTGATGGTACTGCTTAGCACCTTAATCAGGTTGTCCGTCATGGACTGGGCATTGCTGTATTTTTGCGTCAGCGTTTGCAAAGTGTTTTTCATTTTTTCGTCCATAGCATCAAACCCAGCTTTCCAGATTTGAAAATCTGTACTTGAGATGCTGCCATTGTCAGGCAAATTGTCGATCATCTCCTTGATAGGACCAATGTCAACAGTGACAACATATGAACCATTTGCAAGTTTTCTCACACAAGATGGATCAAGCCCCATTTCCTCCGCCCATTTTTTAGCATCGGCCTCAGTCCCCCCTGTGACTGCCCCATCACCATCCTGGGGAGGGAAAAGCACTGAGTTCTCACCCGGAACTCCGGACGCTGGGAAAAACTTATCAATTAATTCATGAAGTAGCCTTTCTAATTTAGCCGCATCTACAGTAACGCTTTGCCCATCAGTAGCACCAGAAATAAGGCCTTCCAACTGCGCCAAAATCTCACTAAACGCTGCATAAAACGCAATATAAGCATCAACCGCATTCTCGTACACACCCAGATACCCATCGCTAATATCGCCAATGGCATCGCCGATACTGTCGTTAATACCCCAGCTGGAAGAGGGATCGTTATCAAACCTTGGCCAGGCATTTGCAGTAAATTCTTCCAGCGCCAGCTGTACACGCTCATAAGCCAAAGGTGGCAGGCTATTGGGCATCAGCGATTGCAAAGAGTGCAGGCTGAGCTGCCGTTCTGCCTTGGTGTCTTCCAACTGCTGAGCCGCCCGCGGTGTCAGAGGTTTTCCTTGTAAAACATCGCGGCTAAGCACTTGCCACTGCTGATGCAAGCTTTTGCCTTGCTCCGTCAGTGCTTGCAATTGTTGATGAAGAGCCTGCAGCTGGCTGCGTGGTGCTGCTTTTACTTCGCTCTGCTCAATCGCTTGCGGAGCAGCTTTTTCAGCGGATGCAGCATGCTGTGGCACTGAAATTAAATGTTGCAGTGGTGTACTGGATAAGGCGATGGTCATTTTATTTACTCTGAGTGATTACCCCCCTCAAACAGAGGGGGATCAAGTTTTATACTTTATTGTTTAACATCTGGCTCATGGTCGACATGGTCTGTGCCGCCATATCCGTGACTTGCTTCAGCAGATCATTAAATAACGCATTTAGCTCATTTTTACGAGTACCTGAATCTTGACTCAAAGATGCAGCAACTTTCTGCCCATGCTGGGATAATTGCTCGGTGGAGCGGGCATAAGCCTGCGAGAAATCCCCCACACCGCGAATCACATTAGAGAAAATCATACTCAGGCCCATCACCATATCGCCTTGATTTTTGATTGCATCTGCTTTTGCCAAATTCTTTTGCATGGCATCCTGATTCAAATCCCGCTCTGTGGTCAGCTTGTTCACCGTTTGCTCTTTCAGCGTGGCTTGCTGCTGAGCGGTAAGCTGAGGGCTGCTGCTGGCTAACTCAACCCCATCATCGGCCAAGTGTTTTTCCGTGCCTGCAGACTGAGCATCCGTCAGCGCTTTGGACTGCGGCTTCAATTTCAGGCTGGTCAGCGTATCCGCCCCATCCATTACTGTGCCTGAGCCGGTTTTTAGCGAAGAATTCATACTTCTCAATTCCCCCTCGGCCGCTCTCACCTTGCCCCCATTATGCTTAAGCGTATCTTTCGCCATACC
>JBOFGM010000303.1:0-8293 GCA_051649105.1 Iodobacter sp.
GACATTTGCCGCCCTTGCTCCAGCAGCTCCCGTGCCGAGCTGATTTTGTTCCGCCCGGCAGAAACTTCTTCGGCAGCAGGGCCGGGCAAGACAGGGGCAGGGCGGTTTAGTAAGGGGGTTTTAAAACGTTGTAACAGCGGTGTCAGATCGGGCCGGGCGGTATCGGCCCAGTGCCGGGTATGCAGCTCAAGCATGGCCAGCGCAGAAATAGAGCGCTCCAGCTCTTCTCTGGGCAGGGTGCCGGTTTGCTCCAGCAGTTCGAGAAAACGTGCGCTATTCAGCCATTCCAGCGCAATACGCTTGCCTTCCGGCCGGGCAGGATAGAGTGCTTCGCCAAAATGGCTCACCAGCGCAGCGATCAGCTCCAGTCCGTCCGCTAAACCCGAGGCACCATCGCGGCGTAAACGGGCATAGGCATAGTAAGCCGCCAGCCGTAAATCTTTGCTGCTCTCTTTTAAAAGCTTTTCAGAGGCCTGCAGAATCAGCGCATCATTTTGTCCGGATAATTTGCCCAGCTCTTCTTTAATGGCCAGAAAGTCATCTTCATAAGCCGGGTCTGCCCCGGTGGGGGCGGATACGCTGACCGGGTTCAGCCAGTCGGTCCAGGCCTGCAGACGGTGCTCTCCTTCTTCGGCCGGCGTTTTATCACCAAATACTGATTTAAATAAATGACTTAACATAAAGCATTTCTCGTTTTACAAAGCGGGCTAATAAAAGCCATTATTTTTCAGATGTCTGAAAACCTGGACATGCTCATCCGGGGCAAAATGGGTACCAAAGCGCACCAGTCCCGCCTCTTTTAAATGACAGTGCATTTCAAAGCTCATAATCATGGAATCATCGGCTTCAACCAGCTCTATATCCAGACGTAATAAACGCGGTTCATATTTACGCAGTGTTATTTCCATTTGCATCCTCAGCTGATGGGCTGAAGTGGGCAATTGCTGATAAACCATAGATAAATCAGGCAGTCCGTAATCCGGCAAATGCGCTAAAGAGCCTGCCCGGCTGTTTAAAATGCGCTGAATGCTTTCCATAACACTTAAAATAGTGACGGTGTTATCATCAAAATCATAAATTGAAGTGCCGTCACTAAAGCAGGTGGTCAGCATTTCATATAAAGCAGGGCCTGCCATTACATATCCTTATGGTGGCGTGATCAGCAGAAAAATACCGGTCTATAACACAATCAATCCCAGTCTTCCTGCTATCAGGCTCATTGTTTTTTGGTCCTGAATATTGGATTTTGGCACCACGATAAAGTGTTGCAGTTCATCAAAATATTCTCCGACAGCAAGAAATGAAAAATTAAATGCGCTGAGTTTTTCCCGGAAGTACATCAGCATGGTTTCATCAAATAAATCTGCATTCATCACTCTGGTAAATTCTTCGGGTGTTGGTACAGGTATTTCAATATTATTATTTATCAGCAGAGGAAGATTATTTAACTCTTCAATGCCTGATTCTGCCCATTCTTTCCATTCAAAAGAAGTCATCTGTCCTGCATCCAACATATACTTTAAAACAGTATCGCCTATTTCAGATACTGATAAATAAATGCAATTGCTGGCAATTTCCGGTATTTTTTCTTTCTGCTCTTCAGCAGAAACCAGAGTTAAAAATTGTTTAATATCGGCCATGGCCGGGCGGTGCTCATGGAAATATTTAACCGCGATCAGTTGTAAAGCAACATTGAGATAATCTTCATCTTCTTCATTAAGCAGGCCATATTCCGGAAAACCAAATTCTTCAAGATATGTCACCATTTTTATTTCATTATTTTCAATAAAAAGGTGATATTCCATCTCATCGGTATAGTCGCTGTTGATCACTAATTTATCCGGATAAATATAGTGATTGTAAGGGCTTAATCCTATATAACAGGTCGTACCTTCTTCTTTCCCGATTTGCAGTATCTTTTTTAAATCTTCAGGTTGTAATAAGGAAACCGGCGGATATCTGTTCATTCTTTATTCCATTTTAATTTTTACAAGGATGGCACCCGTCGTGATGGATGCCATACCTGGCAAATGAGCCCTGCTTAAATAAATTCCAGCTGTATTTCACCCACAGAATCAAAATCTAAAATGATTTTCTGGGTTTGATTTTTTACGGCCAGCCGCTCCAGCAACATTCTGGATATCACCGGCAATATTTGCTGATTCAGCAGGCTGTCAATATTGCGCGCGCCGCTGTCGGGCAGCAGACAGGCCGCTACCAGCGCGCTGATCAGGTTTTCACCATATTCAAGCGTAATTTCATATTGCCGTTGTAAACGGGCGGCAGCTTTATCTAATTTAATCCGCACAATCCGGGTCAGTGCTTCAGCCTGCAGCGGACGATAAACAATGGTCTGGAAACGGGCTAACAGAGCTGGTTGAAAATGGTCGCGCAAGATATCGTAAAGAGACGATTGCAATTCGCCGCTGCTGATGGCCGGATCAGCTTCGGTTTTCTCCATGATCACATCACTGCCCAGATTGGACGTCATCAGAATCACGGTATTTCTGAAGTCAATTTCCCGGCCTTCGCCATCACGCATAAAACCCCGGTCAAAAACCTGATAAAACATATTCAGCACATCACGGTGTGCTTTTTCCACTTCATCCAGCAAAATCACGCTATAGGGGCGCTGACGCACTGCTTCGGTTAACACGCCACCCTGGCCATAGCCGACATAACCTGGCGGTGAACCCTTCAGCTGGGAAACGGTATGCGCTTCCTGATATTCAGACAGATTGATGGTGATTAAGGAGCGCTCGCCACCAAATAATAAGTCGCTGAGGGCCAGTGCCGTCTCGGTTTTACCCACGCCGGACGGGCCGACCAGCAGATAAACCCCCAGCGGCGCATTTTCTGCTTTTAAGCCAGTTTTAGCGGCCAGCAGGCTTTTGCTTAAACTTTGTAAGGCGGTATCCTGGCCAATAACCCGTTCAGTCAGTTGCTGTTCCAGCTCCAGTAATTGTGTCAGCTCATTTTTAAGTAAGCTTCCCACCGGCACGCCGGTCCAGTCGGCAATCACACGGGCCACAATTTGTGCATCCACATCAGGAAACAGCAGCGGGGCATCGCCTTGCAGGGTAGCAAGGGCGTTATGCAGATCTTCTGTTTCAGCCTGAGCGGCCTGGTCGCCTGCAGGCTGTGAGGCTAAGCGCGCATGCTGCTGATGCAGGCGGCTGATGAGCGCTTGTTCTGCTTCGCGCTGTGCCTGCAGCCCGATCAGCTCGGCTTCCAACTGGCTGCTGCGTTGTTTAATTTGTTCTTGTCGCTGCGCTAATCCTGGCAGCCCCAGCTGCGTATCCAGCTGTAAAGCCAGCAGCTCATGCTGCAATCCCTGTTGCTCTGCCTTTCTGCCGGCAATCGCTAAAGGTTCGGTTTCCAGGCTCATTTTGACGCGCGCCGCCGCGGTATCGAGCAGATCAACCGCCTTATCCGGTAACTGACGTCCGGTTAAATAGCGGCGGGATAAATGCACCGCAGCACTGATGGCCTCATCCCGGATATGCACGCCATGATGAGTGGCATAACGGGCTTTTAAACCGCGCAACATCAGGCACGCCCGCTCATCATCCGGCTCATCAACTTTAACCAGCTGAAAACGGCGTTCCAGCGCGGCATCACGCTCAAAATACTGCTTATATTCCGACCAGGTGGTGGCTGCGATGGTGCGTAATTCGCCCCGTGCCAGCGCAGGTTTCAACAGATTAGCCGCATCGCCGGCACCGGCTGCATTACCGGCACCAATCAGGGTATGGGCCTCATCAATAAATAACAGCACCGGTTCGGCCGAGGCTTGCACCGCTTCAATCACATTTTTAAGCCGCTGCTCAAATTCGCCTTTGACCCCGGCCCCGGCCTGCAGCAGACCTAAATCCAGCACTAAAACATGCACGTTTTTCAGTGAGGGAGGCACATCTCCCTCGGCCACTTTCAGGGCCAGCCCTTCCACCAGCGCTGTTTTACCCACCCCGGGGTCTCCCACCAGAATCGGGTTGTTTTTACGGCGGCGGGCCAGAATATCGATCATCTGACGGATTTCTGTGCCGCGGCCAAAAACCGGATCAATCTGTCCGGCGCGCGCTTTTGCTGTTAAATCGATGGTAAAGCGTTGCAGTGCTTCGGGTTTTGTATCCGGCAGGACGTTGGCGGCGGAGAGCTCCGGTTCTGGCTGCTGGTTTTCAGCCGGGGCTTCGCTGGAATACTGATTCAGTTTTGGCAGCAGCTTGGTCAGTTGCACGGCAGATAAAGTCAGCAAAGGCCAGGCTTCCTGCGTGCGCAGCAGATGCGGTGCATCCTGCAAGGCTTGCAATAAGTGCACAGAACGAATCTGTGTTTCGCCCGCTAAAGAAGCCGTCATCCACGCCGCTTCCAGCGTTGAAATTAAGGAGCGGGATAAGCCGGGACGTCCGCGTAAATCATGCGGCATCCGCTCTAAGCTGGCTAACAGTCCATTCCAGATGGGATCGGCATCGATCTCGTAGTGGCGCAAAATCACGGTTAAATCACCTTCGCCCAGCTCAAACAGCTTTAGCAAATAGTGCTCTAAGGTGATTTCAGAATGCGCCCGTGTCTGACACAGGCTGGCGGCGGCCTCTAAGGCGCGGCCACAATGCTCATTTAAGCGGGAAAGCAGAAGATTAGGCGATGTCATTCAATACTCTTTCAATCAATTAAAAACAGGTTTATGTCAGGTCCGGGGTCTGATCCCGGCCTTCGCGGTACCAAAGGGTGGAACCCTGCAAAGTGGCATCCGGAAAATCAGGCAATATATCTCCCGTCTCAAACCAGGCGCGGCTGCCCTGTTGCACAGGGGCGTACCAGAAACCGGCCACCGGGCAGGGTTGCAGGGCAGGGCAACAGTTGGGGTCAAGCGGTACACTGGCCGGGGGAGCAGGGTGAAAACGTGCGGCGGCAGCTGGCCAGTCGCTGTCCGCATCAAAACGCTGCATCCAGCGCACACCACTGTCGTAATCAAAGCGTGGGTTAGGGTCGTCATCCCAAGGATCGAGCGTGAGCAGGGTTAATTCATCGCAACGGATAGGACGAATCAGCTCATTGGCTTTAAGCAGTAAATCGGGCAGACCCTGGTCCACAGGATGTAAATCAAGCTCGCCTAAGCGTATCCATAGGGCATTTATTCCATCGGGGTTATGCTCACCGGAGGGATAGGGAATGGCGGTAATGCTGATACGAGGGTCGTTTAAAAAAGCCCGAACTTCGGCCTCGGTTTTACCAAGCCGACCCAGCCAGTAAGGTGAAAGTAAAAAGCTCCAGGTTGGCGTGCGCAGGCCAGCGCCCAGGCGAAAGACAGAAACATAGCCATCTTCGTCTTTGTGATACTGGAATCCCATGGCATCAGGGTGGTCGATATCCATACCATAGAAATAATCCGCACAGATGCGCTCCAGCACATCGGCTTCATAAGCTCCCATCAGATTAAAGCCGCCATTACCCACTTCAAAGCCGCTATAGCAATGCTCCGGCTGCAAGATCTCTAAGCAATGCAAGACAAAGGCCTGCCAGCGTGCGGTGTTTTGCCGATACCACTTATGCCTGAAGGTGAGCTTAAGCGTACTGTAACAACTCCAGCCATCATGAACTACGCCTGAAGTTGCCCAGCGAGGGCTGGCGCTAGAGCTAGCCGAATCACTTGCCCGCATAAAATGTACGTCCCCGTACTTGTTGCTCTTAATAGCCGCAGGCCGCCAATCATCCGGTAAGCGTTTATCGCCCGCCCGCAACCAGACTTGGGTAATGTCTTTCCAAATTATTTGCCATGGCTCGTCGATCAGCAGGCTAAATTCATCGAATAAAGCATGCATTTTTTCAGCCACCTGCATAAATTCATCGGGCTGGTTGTAAACGTAGAAGGTGATATAGGGGCAGATGCCTAACTCGCGACCTTCTTCACCAATCAAAAAGAGATAGTCATCCTGCTGTGTTTCTTTAATAAATTCTTTGATTTCATGAGGTTGTAAAAACAGGGCACTTGTACTCATAGCTGGCTCCAAAATCAGATTGTTTATATTTTTTTGTTTTGTTTATTTGTGGTGGGTGTCTTTTTATCGTGTTCGTTTTTTGTTGCGGCAATATCTTCCGGATAGCGAAATAGCGATAAGCGCCCGCCACTATTTACATCTTTTTTATTGAGGCGAAGAGGGGAATGGGCCGTTTTAATTTTGGCCGATTTGTCTAGCAAAATGCGATATTTTGTAAATTGACTTTCATTAATCCTATCCCCTGGGAACTTAATCTCCACAATGGCAAAGATATTGCTTTTATCGCAGCGTCTTTTGCGATAGTCGGTCATTACCAGATCAGCACTAATGCTGCCGCGCAGATAGGGCATAGGGTAAAAAGGATTTACTTTTCCATCGCGGCGTAAACGAGTTACGCTCTCTTTATATAGAGGATGATCGGCATAATCAGGCTTAGGCCCAAAGCAGACTTCGCATTTTAAAGGGCTGCGCCAATCCAGTACTTCATCAATAAATTCAAAGATTAAATTAGCGGCCAGTTGTTTAAGCCTGACCACTACTAAATCTTCGAACTCAATATCTGATATTTCATCGGCCGTCAGCAGAAATAATTTCTCGAATGCTTGTCGTTTTATGCTGGCAAGCTTGCTGGGGTCTATTTTTAAGCCCTTTTCCTTTTTGAAGCCAAATACAGGGATTTTATCTGCCTGATCACAGACCATGCTAATCACTTTGCGAAAGGGAATCTTTTGCTCAATTGCACCCCTGATGGCTTCATTACCCGCACCGCGTCCCTTGGCTATTTTAGTATTTTGCCCTTGTGGGTCTGCCTTTGTTTGAGCCACCAAAAATTTAACTTCTTCCAACTCAGAAATGTTGCCTGTAATTTCTTTTGTCAACTCCCCTATTTGTTTTTCTATTTCTTTTTTGGCTTCGTCCAGCCCCACTTTATATTTTGAAAAACCATCTTCCACATCACTGCTTATTTTATAAATCTCGTATGCGGTTTGTGCAGATGCAACAATCCTGATTATTGCCATAATGGCTGGGATAATCGGTGCAAGCATATTATTTTCTTCCCTTTGCTTTATCCGTAGCAATCAATAACTTTCTTTTCCAGTCTTCGGTTATTTTTTCATCCGGGCGCATTTTTGATTTAAATGCTTTGATATTGACCATTTCATCCGTATTGATAAATTGAGTGCTCCCTGCTGCATCGCTTAAGCCTGAATCTAAAATCTCACCACCCGCTCCACGAATTTCATAGGCGTAGCCTTCAAAAGGGCGATTGTCTCTTTTGAATAATTGATATTTGGCAGAGTAAGGCCCTTGTTCTTGAATTGAATTTGGCATAATTGGCAGGTGCTGCTCTTCACTTGCCGGCCCGCGTTTGACCAGTGCCACGGACTTAATCAGCACATCCGCAGGAACGCCCAGCTCGATATTGCCGTCTTTAAGCCGGATATAGCCGCCGCCGGAAGTCAGTAAGATTTCTTCTTTAGCGTTGACCAGCACCTTGCCCTGCGAGCTGCTGACGCTGACGTCTTGCTGCGCGGCAAGGTTCAGGGCGCTGTTTTGTGCCTGGATGTCGACCTTGCCCTGGGCGGCAAAAAGCTTAATGCCGCTTTTTTGTGCAAACAGGCTGATCGCCTCGCCGGCGGCCACGGTCAGGCGTTTCATCAGGCTCAGGCTGGCATCCTGCCCGGCATTGATACTCAGGCTGGCCCCGGTGGCCAATTGAATCTGCTCCGGCGAGGTCAGGGCGATGCCGGCGGGGGCGCTTAAGATCAGACCGGCTTCTTTTAAACTTTCTAAAGCCTGTTTGCTGGCGGCCTGTGCATCGGTATCGGCTGGGTCAGCTTGGGCAATACCCGCCACTTCATTGAGTGATTTGGCGATGTTTAGCGCTTGTTCCAGCTGGCTGATCGCGGCCTGCATATCCAGCTGCTGGCCGCCCGCGATATTTTGCGCATCGGCGCTGACAAACAGCCCTTTACCGGCGCGGATAGCGCCATGGCTGTCGCTGCGCAGCTCAAAGCCTGCGCCGCGCTGAGCCCGCTGGCCGTCCACCAGATGCCCCAGATTCAGCTGACTTTTGCCGCCAAATTCTGTCGATAATTTGATATGTTCCTGCTTACTTTTGTCTTCCATCCGTAATTTATTATTACTTTGGGTACGAATAATATTGCGGGTATGGTTGCTCTGGCTGACATGGTCCGGATGCCCGCTGTCATGCATGGCATGGGCAATATAAGGCCGGTCCGGATGGCCGCCGGTAAAGGCAATGGCTACTTCGGTGCCTTCCAACAAGGGGA